>JAHRVS010000089.1 GCA_019090565.1 Gammaproteobacteria bacterium | reverse complement strand
TCTGATTGTGTATCCCAAACATAGCCTTGTGTTCCTAAAAATGCCTCGGCATCTTCGCCGGAAGCTAGCGCTACCCACCACTCAATTAGCTCGTAGAACGCACTGAAAGCTAAGCAAATAGAAATAATAATTATGCTGCGCCAGTGTTCTCCATTTACAACAGTTTTGCGTATCAATATTTCCCTGGCTAGGAGTGCCGGAACAAAGCCTTGAAAAAAGTGGCCCAACTTATCATAGTTATTTCTTTGTGAGCCGAATAAGCCATCAAATAATGGAACTTCTGCATAGGTGTAGTGCCCGCCGATCATTAATACAACACAGTGAAAGAGTATGAAAAAATATAATATCGAGGTAAGCCGAAATGAATTATAAGTGATTGCAAGTAAAATCCCAGCGATCATAGCGGGCGAAACTTCAAGAAACCAAGTGAATTGATCCTTGGGGTTTATGCCAGACCAAATTAAAACCGCTGCAAAAATAATTATCCAAAGGTGTTTAATTTCCCAATACTCCTGAAATATAATGACGAAGCTGTGCGGTGCAAACGAGCGTATTGTTAGGTATTTACTTGCGATGCCTTGGAATTGAATCAAGGTTGGGTTCAACAAAAGATTGACGCGCTTGTTCTGAAAACAGCACCTCTGGCGAATAATGCGTGATCATGATATTTGAATTTAACAGCACGGTGTTTTTCTCAATAAAATCATTGGAAGACTTAGAACTGCCAGTATTGCTCATGAAGTGATGAGCGGCCAGTATCCAGGCTTCGGTTAATGTTTCATGATATTTTTGAGTCGAATCCCTATCAGCATGTTTAAGCAAGTTTGTTAATGAATTTCGTATACGATCAACAGCCATGTTTGTATCGCCTTCTACTAGGTATGCGTACGCTAAACGTATGTGAGCCCTATGATCGAAATCCGGCACGGGGAATTCACAAGATTCAACTTTATTTTGAATTGTCGGTCATCTCTTGAAATTAAATGCTTAGATTGGCACATAGTGCTTGACTGTTTTGGCTACTAATAATGAAAGAAGTATAATAAGCCAAATTATAGGCACAAAAATAGCAATTTTGAATAAGGTTGATTGGGTGGATTCACTGTATACAAGGCCAGAAATGAGGCCTATAACCATGAATACTATACAAATATAAGTCAACGGTGGCGTAACGCTAAAAAACGTAAAAGAAGCAAGGCATCCGAAGATAAAAAGTAGTGGAGTCAATATTTTTTGATATTTGCAGATGCTATTTTTCATAAGGCCTTTCACAACTAAGTCTCCATCGCCCGACGTAACGCTTCGTGTCACTTACCTTGATTTATTGCTTAGAAATAACTATTGGTCAAGCTAAAATATGGATATGCCCTAAATAAAAACACCGTTCTGGTTGGATGAACCCTACATTTTAATAGAAAATATTCTGTCTGTGCCTTATTTCAGAGAGGAATGGTAGTAACGTTGTAGGAATCGTTGATGTTTGTTCCAGAATCTCTAAATGAATAGGTACTTCGATTTTACGGTGTGCTTTTTTCAGGCACAGCCTGCCTGAATAATCTCTTTGGCCATAAATAACACAATAAAAACAACATTGTGCAGCACACCACAATGGTTGGCCCTAAAGACGTGTCAAAGGTGTAAGCCATAAACAAGCCGGCACAGACGGCGACGATGCCTAATCCGCTGGCTAGCACCGCCATGGATTCTGGTGAGCGTGCCCAACGGCGGGCACTGGCTGCAGGGATAAGCATCAGTGCGGTAATTAGTAGGATGCCCACGATTTTCATTGCCGTTGCAATCACCAAGGCGATAAGCACCATTAAAGCGAGACGAACCCAGCCCACCTTCACCCCTTCTACTTCTGCCAGCTCTTCATGCAAAGTGATTGCTAATAAGGGGCGCCATAACATGATTAAGGTGATTAATGCGATGGCGCTGCCGGCGTAAATGGCAATGAGGTCTTCGGTGGTGACAGAGAGTAAGTCACCGAATAAAAAACTGGAAAGATTTAAGCGGCTGTCGTTGAGTAGGCTTACTACCACTAATCCTAGGGCTAAGCTGCTGTGGGCTAAAATACCGAGCAAGGTATCGCTGGCGATATAACGTTGCTGTTGTAACGCTACAAGGGCGAGGGCCATGCTGATGCACACCGCAATGACGGTCATATTAATATTTAATTCCAACGCATACCCCAGCGCTACCCCCAGCAAAGCGGAGTGGGACAAGGTGTCGCCAAAATAGGCCATGCGCCGCCATACGAGAAAAGACCCCAGTGGCCCTGCCACGACAGCAACCCCGATGCCGCCAAGTAATGCAGGCAGTAATAGTTCAATCATTTAGGGTCACCTTGGTGTTGATGGTTTTCGTCTGAGCAGGTGCTGTTTTCATCAGATAAGCAACTGTCGCCGGATAGGCCGTGCTGGTGGTCATGGTGGTGGGTATAAATTGCCAATTCGCTTTCTTCTGCTTGGCCAAAAAGTTGTAAATAGGCTGGGTGGCTGCTGATGTTTTCCGGAAGGCCGGCACAGCAAATGTGGCGATTCAGGCACACGACGTGATCAGTTTGTTTCATTACCAAGTGCAGGTCGTGGGAAACCATCAGTACGCCACAATGCAGCTCATCGCGTACTTGTTTAATCAGCCGGTAAAGCTCTCGCTGGCCGCTCATATCCACCCCTTGAACGGGCTCGTCGAGGATTAACAGCTGGGGTTTGCGTAAAATCGCTCGTGCTAGCAGTACCCGCTGAAACTCGCCGCCAGAGAGTTTTTGTATTGCTTGGCCTGCCAAGTGTTGCCCTTCCACCATGGCGAGGATGCTCAGGGCATCCGCTTTGCTGCTGCGGTACGCCAGCTGTAGAAAGCGCAGCACCGTTAGTGGCAAGGAATCATCAATGACCAGTTTTTGCGGCATATAGCCGAGGCGCAAACCGGTTTGACGAACGACTTTTCCCTTGGTGGGTTTTTGCAGTCCCAGTGCAACCCGCACTAGGCTAGATTTTCCGGCGCCATTGGGGCCAATCAAGGTAGTAATTTCCCCGCGTTTTATAGAGAGGGAGACATGTTCAAGAATCGACTTTGTGCCAAATTGCAGGGACACATCGTTCAGACTAAGAAGGCTATCAGGCATGGGCTGACCCCTGACAATTTTGGCAAGTGCCGCTGAGTTCCAGTGCTTGTTCTGAGACAGCAAAGTTTTCTCGGTGGGCGAGAGAGGAAATTTGTTGATCTATGCCGGTGTCATGAATTTCCGCCACGTTGCGACAATGCTGGCAAATCAAGAAATAGGAACCGTGGTGGTCGTCTTTGGGGTGGCTGCAGCCGGTATATGCATTCAGGGAGTTAAGGCGGTGAATCAAACCTGCCTCCAAAAGAAAGTCGAGGGCTCGGTATACCGTTGGGGGAGCAGGTTTAACACCTTCTAGCCCCAGTTGTTCCAAGATGGCGTAGGCCCCGAGAGCCTGATGGCTTTTCCAGATGAGCTCTAGCACTCTTTTTCTTACGCGAGTGAGGCGAAAGCCATTTTTTTTACAAAGGCTTTCGGCGTTACGCAGGGCTTGTTGAATGCATTGGCTGTGTTGGTGGTGCTTGAAGGGACTATTGGTTCGCATGGGTTTCGCTTCGAGGTCTCACGTAATGTTATAATATAACAGTTGTGACCCCTGTACGAATTCTATTTGGTTTGCCTGAATGCAGCTTTTGCCGATGAGGGAAACACGATTAACCTGAAGACCTTAATGACAATGTATAGAACTAAAATTTACAGCGTGTTTTTGGCCGTTATTTTTATCAATGCGGGGCCCGCTGTTGCGAATGAAACCCGCGTGCTTGCTACGATTCAGCCCGTGCAGTTGATTGTTTCAGAGTTGTTGCGCGGCCTTGATGAAGAGTCTTCGTCTTTGCTTCCAGCGGGTATGACGCCCCATGATTATGCCCTGAAAATCTCTGATATGAAGCGGGTCAAAGCCGCAAAACTAATGCTGTGGTTGGGGCCAGAGGTGGAGCCCTATCTGGTAAAAATGATGGGCAACAAGTCGTCAATAGAAGCCTTGAATATCAGAATGCTTGAAGGCATTGAGCACCTGCCTTTGCGCTCCTTAGCGGGTGGGCACCATCACCACCGTGAAGAGTCTGCGCGAGATCCGCATACTTGGTTGGCACCGAATACGGCCCTGCAAATTGCCACCGTGCTGGTGGCGCGGTTATCAAAAGTGGATGCACAAAACGTGGCCATTTATCAGCAGAATTTGGCTAGTTTCAAGCAAAATATGGAAAAGTTAGACCGCTACAAAGGTGTGTTTTTACACAGTGGCGCAGAGTTTGTTGTGCACCATGATGCCTACCAATACCTGGAAGCATTTATGGGGTTGACGCCGAGTGCCGTGGTGACGGTTGAGCCAGAGGTGAGCCCCGGCGTACGTCACCTTACGGAGGTTGCTCAAACGATTAAAGCAAAACAAATCAGCTGTTTAGTGGGTGGGCCAGCACTACCACCGCGGTTGGCGTTTTTTTTGTTTAAAGGCCGTGCAGCAGACAGTTACCGTGTGATAAAGCTCGATCCATTGGCTGGGGGGGGCTTTGAGTCTTATTCCGCATTTATGGAAGACTTGGCATCACGCCTCGCTCAGTGTGTGAGCGGTGAGTCGTAAGCAAGGCGGTCGGTAACAATGGCCTGGAATTCGACGGGGTCTTTGACCGTAACGGGGTGAGCATCTGTAGCACTTCGATTTTTATTATCAGGGCGGTGCCAATCTAAAAGGCGCGATACCCAAAAACGGCAGCCGGCCATTAACAGCATGGCTGCCCAGCAGTTTTTCTCTTCTTTTGTATAGGGCCTGTGTTTATTGTAGTGACTTAAAAATGCCTCGGTTCGAACGGGGTCTAAACGGCCATCATTATTGCTGCACCAGTCATTGACCGTAATGGCTACATCGTAAAGCCAGTCATCCTGGCAGGCGGTGTAAAAGTCGATCAAAGCTGAAACCCGCTCTCCCTCAAACAATACATTGTCGCGAAATAAATCTGCATGAATTACCCCTCTGGGTAGAGCCGGTTTTGTCGAATAAAACTGTTCGAGTTTGATGAGGGCGTTGTTGAGCAGTAGCGCACAGGGTTTATCGAGTGCAGTCTGCAAAGCCTTTGCAGACTGCTGTAACCATGGCAGTGCGCGTGGGTTGGCGGGTTGTGGCTGAAAATCTTTGGCTGCAAGGTGTAGCTGGGCGAGTCTTTCACCCATTTCAGCGCAATGGGCAGCCGTTGTGTGCTCGCAGTGTTTGCCTTTGGCTTTGGGCACAATCAACGTCGGCTTGCCGGCCAATTCTTGAATTTGAATGCCCTGTTGGTTTGCGATGGGGCAAGGTACAGGGCAATGCTGTTGGTGTAGGTGAGAGGTTAGGGCGACATAAAAGGGCAGCTCATCGGCCCGAAGGTGTTCGAATAGAGTCAGGACATACTCTTGCACCGATCCATTGGGTTTTTTGAGCCGAATAAAGTAATTGCTGTTTTCAACACCACCGGATATACCTCGGTAGGAAACCAGTTCACCCAGTGAATAAGTGCTGAGAAGTGATGCAATTTGGGTGTGGTTGACGGAGGTATAAACGGACATGAGCAGCCTATCTGTGATGTTACCTATCAGTTTATCAGTCTCCTGCAAAACCTGCTTCAGAAAGATGCAATCAAGAGGCGCATTCAGTAAGCTAGCGGCCTTCCTTTTTGGTTCAACCGTTATTTATTTTAGGTATTCATTATTGTGAGCAAATCCGCAACTGAGCAACAACGCCCCCCTATTATATTGGTGGATGGCTCCTCCTACCTTTATCGGGCTTACCATGCCTTGCCGCCGCTGATGAACTCTGCGGGCCAGCCCACTGGGGCGATTCGAGGCGTGGTGAGCATGTTGCGTAAATTAATCTCTGATTACCAGCCAGAAGAATTGGTGGTGATCTTTGATGCCAAGGGAAAAACGTTTCGCAATGACCTTTATCCTGAATACAAAGCCAATCGCCCGCCCATGCCCGATGACCTGCGTGATCAAATTGCACCTCTGCACGATGTGATAAAAACAATGGGTTTGCCTTTGTTGGCGATTAAAGGCGTTGAGGCCGATGACGTGATTGGTACCCTCGCAGCGGAGGCAACTTCGCTGGGTCGTCGCGTGGTTATCTCTACCGGCGATAAAGACATGGCGCAGCTGGTGAGTGAGCACGTCAGTTTGGTGAACACCATGAACAAAGCGGACACACCCAGAGGTTACGCGGAAATGGATCGAGAGGGTGTGATCGAAAAATTTGGCTTGCCCCCTGAGCGTATTATTGATTACCTGACCCTTATGGGAGACAAGGTTGATAATATTCCCGGCGTGCCCAAGGTGGGGCCGAAAACAGCGGTGAAGTGGTTGCTCGCTTATGGCACGCTTGAGGGTGTGATTGAGAACGCGGATAAAATAAAAGGCAAGGTGGGAGAGAACTTGCGTGACGCCTTAGAGCAACTGCCGCTCTCTCATGAGCTGGCCACCATCAAATTGGATGTGGAGCTGGAAAAAGGCGTCACTGAATACCCCATGCAGACGGTCGATAACAAAGCACTGCATAAACTATTCAGTGAGCTTGAATTCAAAAGCTGGATCAAAGAGCTCGATAAGGCATCCCGCACTGATAGCGCCTCATCGAAAGGTGGCGCTGAGGCAAACGCAGAGCAAAAGGAGCCACTTGCCACGGACTATGAACAAGTGATGGACAAGGCCAGTTTTTCACAGTGGCTAAAGCGCCTGGAAGACGCTGAGCTCTTTGCTTTTGACACTGAAACAACCAGCCTGAATTACATGGAGGCTGAGCTTGTGGGGGTATCCTTCGCCACTGAAGCGGGGAAAGCCGCATACGTACCACTGGCTCATGATTACGAAGGCGCACCGCAGCAGCTAGACAGAGACTGGGTGTTGAGCGAACTAAAGCCGCTGCTAGAAAGCGAAAGCCACTTCAAGGTGGGTCAAAACCTTAAATACGACCAAAGCATACTGGCCCGTTATGATATTGTTCTGAACGGGATTCAATTCGACACCATGCTTGAATCCTATGTGCTTGATTCCACAGCAACCCGTCACGATATGGACAGCTTGGCTGAAAAGTACCTCGACCACCAGACCATTCACTTTGAAGACGTTGCGGGCAAAGGCGTCAAGCAAATCACCTTTAATCAAGTGCCTTTGGAGGTGGCCTCACCCTATGCGGCTGAAGATGCCGACATTACTTTGCGCCTGCATCAAACTTTGTGGCCACAGTTGCTGGAAGAGCCAGAGCTGGTGAAGGTATTTGAGGAAATCGAGCGGCCTTTGTTAAGCGTGTTGTCCAAAATAGAACGAACCGGTTGCTTGATCGACAGTGAAATGCTGTTTGCCCAAAGCCATGAGCTGGGTGAACAAATTGCTGCGTTAGAGCAGAAAGCCCATGATTTGGCGGGACAGCCTTTCAATTTAGGGTCACCCAAGCAATTGGGTGAAATCCTTTACCAGAAGTTAGAAATCCCAGTCATCAAAAAAACCCCTAAAGGTCAGCCATCTACCGCCGAGCCGGTGCTGCAGGAGCTGGCCTACAACTATGAGCTGCCCAGTGTGATCTTGGAATACCGCAGCTTGAGTAAGCTCAAGTCTACGTATACCGATAAGCTACCTGGGCAGGTGGATGGCGCCAGTGGTCGCGTGCATACTTCCTATCACCAAGCGGTAGCGGCCACGGGGCGCTTGTCATCCAGTGACCCCAATCTGCAAAATATTCCGGTACGTACACCAGAAGGCCGGCGAATTCGTCAGGCATTTATTGCGCCCAAGGGCTATAAATTGCTCGCGGCGGATTACTCGCAAATAGAGCTGCGTATCATGGCGCATTTATCTGGTGACAAAGGTTTGTTGGATGCCTTCAGTCAAGGGCTGGATATCCATAAGGCAACGGCGGCGGAAGTGTTTTCGGTGTCACTGGACGAGGTCAGCGATAACCAGCGTCGCAGCGCCAAGGCGATTAATTTTGGCCTGATTTACGGCATGTCAGCCTTTGGCTTGGCCAAGCAACTGGACATTCCCCGGCATGAGGCGCAGGCCTATATCGACCGTTATTTTGCACGTTACCCTGGGGTGCAAGATTACATGGAAAACACCCGTACGCTTGCTGCGCAGCAAGGTTATGTCGAGACGATTTTTGGTCGGCGTTTATACCTGCCCGAAATCAATGCGCGTAATGCGATGCGTCGACAGGCGGCTGAAAGGGCCGCGATCAACGCGCCCATGCAGGGCACTGCTGCCGATATTATTAAGCGCGCTATGCTAGCCGTGGACGCTTACCTTGTTTCGTCCAATGTCGATGCAAGGGTCATCATGCAAGTGCACGATGAACTGGTTCTTGAGGTGGCAGAAGAAAGCCTTGAAGCGGTGCAAGGGGAAATCATCACCTGTATGGAGTCAGCGGCGGAGCTGGCCATTGCGCTGCAAGTGGATGTGGGAACCGGTGATAATTGGGATGAAGCACACTAGGGTCACAAGTTAGGCCTGCGAGTACGCCGTCATCAATTTTGCCAGCGCGCGAACCTCAACGGCCCGCTAGACGATTAGGCTTCGGGGTTGTTGACCTCCAGCCACTGCCCAAGCACTTGGTAGGCCTCATCAAGTCCTTGTTTTTTCAAGGATGAAAACAACTGCGCGCTGATCAGGTCGGGGTAATCGGCAAATTGCTTTTTGACCTCCAGTAGGCGGCTCGTTGCAGGGCCACGCTTTAACTTATCGGCTTTAGTCAGCAAAATGTGGCTAGGTAAGTTGTTGTGAATGGACCACTCTATCATTTGCAGGTCAAATTCTTTAAGGGGGTGCCGCACATCTACCAGTACGATTAAGCCCTTGAGAGACTGGCGTTCTTCTAGGTAGGTTTGCAAGGCGCGTTGCCATCGGCGCTTAGTGGCTTCAGGCACTTTGGCAAAGCCGTAACCGGGTAAATCTACCAAGCGGCGCAGCGGATCCATTTCAAAAAAATTGATCAGCTGTGTCCGGCCAGGTGTTTTACTGATTTTGGCCAGTTTGCTTTGTTGGGTTAAGGTATTTAGGGCGCTGGACTTTCCTGCATTGGAACGGCCAGCAAAGGCCACTTCTACACCGTTGTCTGCCGGGCACTGAGAGAACTCTGCGGCACTGGTGAGGTATTTGGCGTTTCGGAGTAATTTGTTAGTGGAGTCCATAATGCCCTGTAATTTTAGAGAAGAGGCGCCTAACAGGCCGTTTTCGCGTTAATGCGAAGGTTTTTTGCGTGCAGAGCAGGCTTGCCGTCTATTCTGGACAGTAAGCGGCTTAATACCATTGCAAAAGCGTGTTTTTGAGGTGGTTGAAGATAATTGTTTATTGCGAACTTTCTAAAAAGTCAGATTAGTATATAATCCCGCTGAGTTTTTGATCCCGTAGTACTGGTGAGGCTGAATTATTAAGCTAACATTCAGTTGGGATGAGAGATACTTATACATAGGTACTTAGGGCATTGTAACGTAAGGCGGTCTCGAGCGTTAGCAAGCCTACTGAATTAATAGGGGAAGAACATGAAAAAGACCTTACTAGCTCTAGTGTTGGCGGCTACCACAACTGGTTTAAGCCTTAATGCGAGCGCGCTCGATGTTGATACAAAATACAAGCAAACTTGCTTCGCTTGTCACGGGACGGGTGCCGCTGGTGCGCCTAAAATGGGTGACAAGGCAGCATGGGCCCCTCGTACAGCACAGGGTATGGCCACAATGCTTGCCAGCGTAAAGAACGGTAAAAATGCAATGCCTCCTGGTGGCTTGTGCATGGATTGTAGCGATGATGACTACAAAGCACTGATCAATTTCATGTCCAAATAAGTAAAACGGGAACAGGGTGAGAATCTATATGAAAGGCAACGTTGTACAAAAAGCCTTGTTGGCAGGACTATTGAGTTTGGGTTTAGTTGGCGCGAGCCACGCAGGTGGTGATGCCACGGCTGGTCAAGCCAAGGCTGCCGCCTGTGCCGCCTGTCACGGCGCTGACGGAAACAGCTTCACTCCTATGTTCCCTAAGTTAGCGGGCCAAGGCGAAAAATACATCGCCAAGCAGCTCAAAGATTTTCAATCTGGTGCGCGTAGCAATGCGATGATGGCACCGATGGTCCTGGGCAAAAGTGAACAAGATATGGCTGATTTGGGGGCCTATTACGCCTCACAATCTGTCAGCGTTTCTCCGGTAAATGCAGAGCTGGCTGCCAAGGGAGAGAAACTCTACCGTGGTGGCGACCTTGAGAAGGGCATTGCTGCTTGTGTTGCATGCCATGGCGTATCAGGTAAAGGCGTTGCTGCAGCAGGATTTCCATCTTTAGAAGGCCAATGGTCGGGTTACATTTCAGCTCAGCTGAAGGCATTCCGTGCTGCAGGCCGTGACGACAGTACTGGCATTCGCCGTGACAATGACGGTGATGTGCGCATGATGCGTGATATAGCCAGCAAAATGAGCGACAAAGATATCGAAGCCGTTTCGAACTTTGTTTCTGGCTTGAACTAACCTAATGTGTTTCGGCATTGGATAAATTGAAGTAAAAAAGGTGGCCTTCCAGCCACCTTTTTTTTTGCATTTGTAATTGGTAGCGCTATCCTAGAAAATGTCTGTAGGTTAGGCCATGTGCTTGGCAGACGACCAAATAATGGAGAGAATAATGATAAAAACTGTTTTCCGATATCTAATGGGTATTGCTGTGGTGAGCTTGCTTGCTGTTTCTGTTCAGGCGGAGACGTTTAAGGAGGGGGTCGATTATAAGGCGGTTAAAACTCCAGGGCGAATTGACGATTCTAGTAAGATCGAAGTGCGTGAGTTTTTTTGGTATGGCTGCCCTCACTGTTTCAAGCTAGAGCCGTATCTAGAAACCTGGCTTAAAACCAAGCCAACAGATGTCAATTATGTCCGCACTCCGGGGGTCATGAATCGCTCATGGGAAACGCACGGCAAAGCATTTTATGCGGCCAAAAACTTGGGTATTTTGGATAAAAGCCATACCAATCTTTTTGATTCCATACATCGCGACAAGCGTGATTTAAAAACCCAAAAACAGCTGGCTAAATTTTATACTGACTATGGCGTCACTAAAAAAGAATTTAATGATGCATTTGAGTCGTTTGGGGTTTCCTCTAGCGTGCGTCAAGCTGATGCAATGGGCCGTGCCTATCGCTTAATGGGTGTTCCAACTATTGTTGTGAACGGTAAGTACATTACCAACGGCAGTATGTCCAAGGACTACAAGCGTTGGATGCGCATTGTGGATTACTTGGTTGAGCTGGAGCGAAAAAATAAACCGGCAATTTAGTCAATTTAAAATCCCCAGCCATTTTATTAGCATTGATGTCCCTCAGTACTTAAGGTGCTGATGGGGCGCCTTGCTAGGCACTTTTCTTGAATTCCCTCCCAGCCATCAAAGCCTTAAGCGCTTTTTCTATTCGAGCTACCCTGCTCAAAAGAGGGTGAGTGACGCAGCAGTTGCTTGCCAGAACGTTCCCGTCTGTTATTTCATTTGTAGCGGCTTAGGCTAAAGAGGGGCGTTGTTGCCCCAAATCTAGCGCTAATGCCTGATTTTTATTTTTGGTTTTTCCTGCTCGCCAGTGCTGTGAATTTGCCTATACTAAAGTGGTAGTTAAACAGCAAAACATAGGTGTCAGGCACACTAATGAGTGAAAAAGGAAGCGTTCGCACAGGCGATGCGAGTTGGAAAGAAAAATACCTCGAAAGCCTTGAAGCGATAGAACAAATTGAGGCGAGGAGTGGCAATCAGGTTGATTTGCTGAAGCGCTGTATGGTGCGGGTGAGCTTGGCAGCAGATGGCATTGACCCTGATTTAGACGCTACGATGGGGATGCTCCGTGATTCGATGCGTCAAGAGCTAAGCACGCAGCAACTTGAAAGTGTGGCCAATCAGGTTGAGGCTTGCGTGCTGGAGCTAGATAAACGCAAAGCGACAAATAGCGACGAATTGTTGACGCAGTTTGATGTGTTGATCAACCAATTAATTGCTCTCTCCCCTCCTCGAAAGGTGAAAAGCCAACTTAAAAGCTTTCGAAAAAAGCTGGAACCCTTGCTCGATAGTACCTATCTCAAGGGGGTAACCCTTGCCGAATATGTCACCTTACAGGGTGAAACGCTTGAAAAGGCACTTCCTGATGAGGATAAAGTTGAATCTCCGGGCTTTTTCAAAAAGTTGTTTTCAGCAGAACAAGAGCAAGCGGTAGAGCCGCATACTGAGGTACCGCAGCAAGACAATGATGACCGAGACAGTTTTCGCCTTGAAGGGAATAGCCTCACAGAAGAGGGAAGTGCCAATGAGGAAATAGGACGAGGCGAAGCGGATGTTACTCTGACACCGAATGAAAGCGATGCGATAAGAGAACGTATGGGGGGGATTTTTCTTACCATGCTGGATTTATTGCACATTCCTGCTTCCTGGCAGCAGGAGGAAGATTTGATTCGCAATAAAATTGCTCGAGGCATTTATTGGTCAGAGGTGCCTGATACCTTGAGCGAGCTGGTGGGGTTGGTGAATGATAGCGCCAATCAACTGCAAAAAGACACGGAGTTGTTTTTGCAAAGTCTGAATATGCGATTGTGCGATATTCAGACTTTCTTGGTGGAAAATCAGGCGCTTACTGAGATAAAAGAGGCCAGCAGCGAACACCTTGGCGATGTGGTAAAAAGCCATATTGAGGATATCAGTCGCCGCTTAAGCAGTGGTGCCAATATCGGTGAACTTAAGGGGTCGATTGAGGAGCAGCTCGATAAAATAATATTTGAGATCGATACTTATAAAAAACAAGAAAAGACAATAGACGAAGACACGCTGGAAAGCGTCAAGGCCCTCACAACACGTATCGAGTCGCTTGAAAAAGAAGCGCGCATTATTCGAGACAGCTATGTTGAAACGAAAGAGCAAGCCTACCGAGATAGCCTTACTAAATTACCGAACCGCTTGTCTTACGATAAGCGGAGCCTGCAAGAGTATTCCCGTTGGCATCGATATCAAAACCCTTTATCTATAGCAGTGTGTGACCTTGATTTATTCAAACGAATTAACGATTCCTATGGCCATACGGCTGGTGACAAAGTACTTAAAAAGGTCAGTGAAACCTTTTTAAAGTGCCTGCGTAGTACGGATTTTATTTGCCGCTATGGCGGCGAGGAATTTGTCATATTACTGCCTGAGACCGAGTTAGAGCCTGCAAAACTTGCCATGGAAAAATTACGAAAGACGGTAGAAGAAAGCCCGTTTCATTTTCGTGGTGAAAGGGTCGTCATTACGGTCTCAATTGGTGTTGCGGAATTTTGTGAAGGCAACAGTCTTGAGCAGGTCTTTGAACGGGCTGACAAAGCCGTTTATAGGGCTAAAGAACAGGGGCGTAACCAGGTGGTCTTAGGGGGTTTGTAGCGCCTTTGATCGAGCATAAATACTAAGGCCAATTCATGGAAAAGAACACCCTGCACGCACTTTAAATGCGTGCTCTTTCGGGCGCAGCTCACCCCTTCTTTATACCGTCTATCTGCGCGTTAAAATCTATGTATGTTGTACGTAAATGAAATTGCCTAGTAGCAGTGGAGGTCTCCTTACTGAAGCCAGTCATCGAGAATTTCCAAATCCACTTCTTTTAAATAACCGGATACCTGTTTTAAGCGTAATGAGTTAATGATGTAGTCGTAGCGGGCTGTTGTGTAATCTCTGCGCGCCGAAAAAGCAGAGCGCTGGGCTTGTAGTACATCAAACAGGTTGCGGCTGCCGGCTCTGTACCCCGATTGGGTGGCCTGTAATGCATTTTGAGAGGATCTAATGGCTTTTTTTGCTAGGCCAACTCGCTTTACATCATTCAGCACGCTGCGGTAGGTATTGCGCGCCTTGGCCGCAGTGACGCGCTGTTCAGCGGTCAGTTTTAATTGGGCCGCATTTGCCCTAGCGGAAGATTGTCTTGCTTGTGAACGGGTTAGGCCTCCGCTATACAGGGGTACCGTCACCTGAATGCCGATGGTGTTTTTCTGAGTGTCTGACAGTAAGTTACCTGACGACCCGTAGGGCGCATCTTTACCGTTATCGGTCTTTATATTGCTGATGGCTGCGATGAAGTCCACGGTGGGGGCGTGGCGGGCTGTTTTTTCGACCACTTCTTGTTTCGCTGCTTTTGCACCGTGAAAGGCAGCGAGTACGCTTTTGTTGGCACGTAATGCCAACTTTACCCACTTTTCGGCGCCGGTAGGCTGGGGTGCGGTAACGGGAAAGTCTTCCCTGAGGGCAGAAAGGCCCTTTTGTTGGCCGTTGGTGATGGTGTTAAGGTTTTCCAGGGCGCCGGCATAGGAGGTTTCTGCAATAATGACACCTATCTGGCTGGCATCGTAGGCACCCTGTGCTTCGTGTACATCAGTGACACCGGATATTCCTGCTTGAAAGCGCTTTTTAGCTTGATTAAGTTGGTTGCCGATACCTCCTTGTTCTTTTTTTGCGAACTCCAGTTCTTCGTCTGCCTTGAGGACTTTGAAATACGCCTCGGCGACACGAAGAATAAACTGCTGCTTCGATTGTTCGAATTCGGCCTTGAGCCGTGACTCTATAATGTTTGCCTTTTTCTGTTGGTACCAGCGTTCCAGATTAAAAAGGGGCTGGGTGAGTTGCAGACTGAAGTTGTCGACGGTGGTGCTCTGTTTGGTGGAGCCTTGTTCGTTGAGTTCGAGAAGGTTCCCGCCGTCGGCGACATACTGTAAAACGGGGCTGCTGCACTGAGAGGCGTCACCGGTGGCATCTAGACAGCTGTTCAATTCTTCATTGAAGTCAGGGTGGGTAACGATGCCAATATCAGGTGCATCCTGACTTGCGCGAATTTTACTGAAGCTGATGCCAATAACGGGTCGCAGCAGCGCTTTAGATTGGACCTTAAGCTCTTGGTCGGCTTTGTGGTTTTCTTTTATGGCATGCCACTGGGGGTCATTGTCGAGGGCAAGTTTATAAAGCTGTGCTAAACCCTCTGCATAGCTTAGGGTGGGAAGAAACAACACGAATAAGACAAAGAACGGAGGCTTCAGGCGGGTCATAGTGATAAATACCTTTTAAAAAAATCCATTAGTCAGGTAAAACGTAAAATATAGTACTTAAAACTGATCATTTAGATAAAATTTGTAAAAACGCTAAGAGTGTAGCACCGCCTTAAATTGTTTCCGACTAGAATCTATGAGTAGTCTCTTCTCCCTTAATATAGGTATTTGACAATATTTGGCACTATTTGACGTTAATTGTCGCTAAATAGTGGGGGAGTGGCCGCTAGGAAGAGAGTTTTACTTGTCATCTTAAGCAATTGTCGGGCACCATTCGTCGGTAAAGTAAGGGTGGTGTGGGTCGGCGCAAGGTTAGTACAGTGAGACAATCATAAAAATAAACGAGCTTATCGCTACGTTGCGGGAATAAAGAAGGGTTTACAGTGCTGAAAAATAAGCTTCATTCAGTCACCACGCTTGTGGATTTGTTGCGAGAACAAGCGGGCAAGAGGGGCGATCAAACCCTTTATACCTATCTTGGTGATGACAGCGCTGCTTCCTATACCTTGAGCTATAGGGAGCTTGATCAGCAGGCGCAATGTATTGCTGCACAGTTACAAAGCTTGAATGCCAAGGGAGAGCGGGCATTATTATTGTATCCGTCTAATCTCGATTTTTTAGCCGGTTTTTTTGGTGCCCTGTATGCCGGTGTGGTTGCGGTGCCTGCCTATCCTCCCCGTAAAAATCAAAACACAGATCGGCTCAGAGCGATTATTCGAGACAGTGATGCCAGGTATGTATTGGCTTCGTCCCAGGTGATGCGTGTTGCGCAGCCTTTATTGCAGGAAATGGCCGAGTTTTCTGATCTGACTTTTATTGCTACAGATGAATTACCCACCTCAATGGCGGAAGATTGGGTGCCGCTCCAAATCACCACAGATTCCCTAGCTTTTTTACAGTATACCTCTGGCTCAACCGGTGACCCGAAAGGAGTCATGCTTAGTCACGGCAACCTATTGTATAACCAAGAAATGATAAGGGTTGGGGTGACGAACAATGTCTCTGGTGGGTATGTCAGTTGGTTGCCTTTGTTTCATGATATGGGGCTTGGTACAGCGGTACAGGCCTTGTATCGAGGTGAAGAAGGCTGCTTGATGGCCCCGGCAACCTTTATTCGTCGTCCACAGCGTTGGCTTTGGGCTATTTCTGACAACAAGGCTGCGATCAGTGGGGGGCCAAATTTCGCTTATGACTTGTGTGTAAAAACCTTTAAACCCGAATTGTACGAAGGCTTAGATCTGTCTACGTGGCGTGTGGCATTTAATGGTGCTGAGCCTATAAAAGCCTCCACCCTAGAGGCATTCAGTAGAACTTTTTCGCCCTATGGCTTTAAGCATGAAGCCTTTCAGCCCTGTTATGGTCTTGCTGAAGCCACGGTAGGTGTTAGCAGTGGTGATGGTGGGGCGGTTCTTACCAAGGAGGTCTCGCAGGAGGCCCTGCAAGGTCACCGTGTTGATGAGGAAGTGGTGAATCAAGATGACGGTAAACACATTGTGGCTTGTGGGCATACTTGGCTTGATGATGCGCTACGCATCGTCAACCCAGAAACGTGTGAAGCAGCGAAAGCCCATGAAGTGGGTGAAATCTGGCTGAGTAGCCCCAGTGTGGGAGCGGGCTATTGGCAGCGCCCAGAGCTAAGCGATGCCACATTTCGGGCGAAGATTATCGCTTCTGCGCCGGGAGGGGATTCCTCGCAAGATGAACGGGGCTATTTGCGCACTGGCGACTTGGGTTTTTATGTCGAAAACCAGCTTTATATTACGGGGCGCATCAAAGAGCTCCTCATTATACGCGGCCGGAATTATTATCCCGCTGACCTTGAGCAATGTGTTGCAAGTGTTTGTGAGGCGTTGATCCAAAACTGCATTGCGGCATTTAATGTTGAGTACGAAGGTGACGAGCACCTCGTATTGGTGTGCGAGGTCGAGCGAAGGCATTTGCGCTCTTTCAATGCCGAGACCTTGCGGCAAACAATTTGCCAGGCGGTGGCAGAACAATTTGAGCTGCGGGTTGAGAGTGTTGTGTTTGTAAAACCAGGGCGCATACCTAAAACCTCCAGCGGGAAGCTTCAGAGAGGCTTGTGTAGTGAGCAGTTTTTACAAGGACGCATTGAAACAATTTCTGCTTGGGTTGGGAGCAGCCTTGAACCCCTTTATTCTCGTCTAAACCCTGCTGTACGCTCCGGCGGTTCGGCCAAAACCAAGGCGTCTTCAAGGGTGAGCGTTGCGGCACCAAAGTCAGTGAAAACGGGAGACAAAGAAACTCAAAAAATTAAAGAGTGGTTAACGCAATGGTTTGCGGACCAGCTTGAGTTGCCTGAGGTGATGATCGATCCGGCTAAGAACCTTGCCAGTCTTGGTGTAGATTCATTGCTAGTGATGCGTACAAGTGGCGAGTTGAGCCATTTACTTGGTTGCAGTCTGCCTCCTGATTTACTTTGGGAGTACCCCACGATTAACCAGTTAAGTGAAGTGTTGGTTGAACAACAAACCATGACGCTTAGTGAAATAGAGCCCTGGCTGGATTCTCATAGCAAAAGCGACATCTATTTCCCCGCATCGGCGGCTCAAAAACGCCACTGGCTGATGCACCAATTTAAACACCTGAAGTCAGCCTATAACCTCAGTGCTGCATACCGCTTACAGGGTGATTTGGATGTCGAAGCACTGCGTTTAAGTTTCCAAGCGCTGGTGCATCGCCACAGTGGATTACGGACGGTGTTTGAGGTCAAAGACGGGGTGCTTTCCCAGCGAATTCTTCCGATAAATAATTTTTTACTTCAATTCGATGATATTACCAGCTTGCCGAATAGGGTCTTGGAAAAAAAATCAGCACTATTGTTAGGCGAAGAGAGTGGTTATCAGTTCGACTTGAGCAAAGGGCCTTTATTTCGAGCGCGTTTGTTGCATCTGGCGCCAGAGAGCTATGTGCTGCTATTAAATGTGCACCATATTATTGCGGATGGCTGGTCGGTGGAGTTTTTGTTAAAGGAGCTGTCTCAGCACTATGCGTCACGGGTAGCGAAAAAAGGCATCGAGCCGCCTGCAAAGCCGGCATTGCAATACGTGGATTATTTACGTTGGCGCGAGCAGTACGAGTCGCCAGAGATGCTAGAGAAGCAGCTTGAATACTGGAAAACAAAATTGGCTTCGAGCCCCGTACTGGAGCTGCGTGCTGACTTTCCTCGCCCCGCAGAGCCTACTGGCGCGGGCGCGCGTTACCATTTTGACCTACCCCCTTCATTAGAGCGAACGTTGCGCGAGCTTTGCGTGCGAGAGGAAGTGACGCTTTACCATTTGATGTTGGCGGGCTTGAGTTTGCTGCTTTCTCGTTATGCGCGACAAGATATCGTTAGCATCGGCTCCCCCGCTGCAAATCGACCACACCGAGACCTAACGACTGTCGCGGGTGTGTTTGTGAATACCTTGGTAATGCGTAATAACCTTTCTGGCAACCCTTCTTTTGATGAGCTATTAAAGCGGGTGAAAAAGACGGCGCAAGATGCCTACAATCACCAAGACTTGCCCTTTGAAGAGTTAGTGAGCGCGATGGGGGCGGGGGGTGATTTGAGCTACTCCCCCTTGTTTCAAGTGATGCTGGTGGTACAGCCCTTTTCATTAGAGGAGTCGCTCGCGTTACAAGGTTTAGCGGTGACGCCGATGAATCTTGAGCTGGAGTCTGCCAAATTTGACTTGGGTTTTGAGTTCCGTCAGCACAATGGTGCGCTAAGGGGGACGTTGGAATACCGCACGGATCTTTTTGCAGCCGAAACCGCTGAATTGATGGTGAATCACTATATTGAGCTGCTTCGCCAGATTGTACGAGAACCCAAAGCGCCGATTGATACCATCTCTATGGTTGCACAGTCTGAACGCCATAATCTACTACGGCTGGCGAATAGCGAAAACCGTTGCCCTTCTCCTGATCACACCCTTGTTGAGGTGCTTGAGCGTCAAGCAGAGCAGCGGGCTGAGTCCATCGCACTGCGGTATCGTGATGAGCAGCTTTCTTACCAAAATTTGAATCAGCGCGCCAATCAAATCGCCCATAGTTTGATTGATCAAGGGGTAAAGCCAGGTGATTTGGTGGGCTTGTCTATCGCGCGTTCACTAGACCTCGTGGTGGCAATGATAGCGATCATGAAAGTCGGAGCGGCTTACGTGCCGGTTGATCCAGAGTCACCGGCAAAGCGCGCGAAAATGATATTTGAAGACGCCAATGTTCGTGCGTTAATTGTACATTCTAGCCGTAAAGAAAATTTTTCTGATATGCCTCATTGTCTGCTTGTGGATGCGCTGGACCTTGATGCCTATCCTGTGAGCAACATCCGCTACCGTGGTTCCGTTGAAGATACTGCGTATGTGATTTATACCTCTGGCACCACTGGAAAACCCAAGGGGGTCATTGTCAGCCACCGAAATGTGGTGCGACTGTTTTCAGAAACTGATGATCAGTTTCACTTTAATGAAAAAGATGTCTGGACGCTGTTTCATTCTTATGGGTTTGATTTTTCAGTTTGGGAAATCTGGGGGGCTTTATTGTATGGGGGCAAGTTGGTCGTTGTGCCCCACTGGGTCAAGCGTTCACCGTCGCAATTTTCAAAATTGTTGGTTGATGAAAAAGTGACGGTGTTAAACCAAACGCCGGCGGCATTTTATGCACTTTCAAAAGAAATGGTGTCTATGGCTGTAAGGCCCAACTTAAGGTTACGTTATGTGGTGTTTGGTGGTGATGCGCTTGAAACCCAAAAAATAAGGCCGTGGGTTGATAAATTAGGTTTAGATAAACCCCAGCTTATCAATATGTATGGCATCACTGAGACAACGGTACACGTCACCCATCACCGTGTTCAACATAAAGACTTCGAACAGCTGATTTCACCCATCGGGCGCCCCATTCCTGATAACCAGCTTTATATTCTCGACGATGTGGGGAGTTTATGCCCCATGGGTGTACCTGGGGAGATACATGTAGGTGGGGGAGGTGTGACGAAAGGGTATTTGAACCGAGATGCTCTGAACAAAGAACGCTTTGTCCCCAATCCTTTTTCAAACAAAAAAGGTGAGAAGCTTTATCGATCGGGTGATTTGGCTTTTTATAATAAAGATGGCTTGTTGTGCTATTTACGCCGTATTGATCAACAGGTAAAAGTTCGTGGATACCGCATTGAGCTGGGTGACATTGAAAATTGTTTGAATGAGTTATCAAGCGCATCGAACGATAAACAATTTTCGATAAGGGCTTGTGCAGTGCTTACTGCACCCGATCGCAGTGGGGAAAAACAGCTAGTGGCTTATTTGGTTGGCACTCAAACAATCGATGAACAAGCAGATCAAAAGATTGATAAAAACAATGAGCGCGAGTTTATTGCTACGGTTCGGTCTCATGTGGAACGCTTGTTGCCAACTTATATGATCCCTTCTAAATATATATTAATTGAAGAGTTGCCACTGACCTTAAATGGAAAGTTAGACAAGCAAAAGCTATTGGTAATTAATTACGATGCGGCGAAGGTCTCTGTTGATGCGCAAGCGAAGACTGAAATGGAAAACTACCTCGTCTGCCTTTGGGGAGACATGTTAGGTGTAACGCCGATAGGCATTGATGATAGCTTCTTCGAACTGGGCGGCCACTCTCTTTTGGCGACCCAAATATTAAATCAAATAAGAGAAGTGCATGAAGTGGAAGTGCCTACTTCTGAAATTTTCAAGCGGCCCACGATTCGGCAATTAGGGCAATACATTGATACAGTGTTGAGTGTCAAAAAACGCAGCGACGAGCAGTCGGCCAATGATGATGAAGACAGAGAGGAATACGAATTATGAGTGTGATTGAGTTGATTGCTCAACTTCAGTCTCACGATATTCAGCTCTATTTAGAGGAAGAAAAATTAAAGGTAAACGCACCCAAGGGTGCGAAGATGCAAGATTGGCTTAAAGAAATAAAGGCAGTAAAGCCAGAAATTATTGCATTTTTAAAGCAAGCCAACAGCGCCCCCAGTGAGCTGGGGAACATCGCGCCGATCGATAGACACTCAACGCTTCCCATTTCCTTCTCGCAACAACGCCTATGGTTTATTGATCAATTACAGCAAGATGCTGCCTATAATATGGCGGGTGCATTTTATATCCATGGTGATCTTAATATTTCTGCGATGGAATGTGCCTTTTCTTTGGTTGTATCGAGGCAAGAACAACTGCGGGTTAATTTTGTCGCCCGTGAAGGACAGCCAGAAGTGACCATTCGACCGCCGAGTCAGTGGGCACTTGAGGTGAAGGCTGTTTCTGATGAGCTGATTTCTAACGAGCTGAACGATTTCAAAATAAAATATTTTAATTTGGAACACGATTGTTTGATCCGAACGCAACTATACCAACAAAGTGATGCGCGCTGGGTGTTGGCAATTGCCATGCACCATATTATTTCTGACGCCATCTCAATTGCTGTTTTTACCCGCGAGCTTGCGCACTACTACAATGAGATACAAAATGGCAATGCATTGCCTTCACCACTTTTTTCCCACAGCATTCAATACATTGATTACGTGGCCTGGCAGCGTGAAAAAATGCAAGGGGAGTACTTCCAATCACACATTGATTACTGGAAGGAGAAGCTTGATGACTGCTCTGTGCTGGAGTTGCCCCTTGATCGTCCCAGGCAAGCGCAACAGGATTCCTTTGCGGCACGCTTTGAATTTCAGCTCAGTACCCGCACCACCGAAAAATTAAAGGGGTTTAGCCAAAAAAACCAGGTTACTCTCTTTACGACGTTGTTGGCGGCATACAAAGTGTTGCTTTATCGTTATACGGGGGCGGATGATCTGTGTGTGGGGGTGCCTCATAGCCATCGCCAAACTTCAGACTTAGAAAATTTAATTGGCTTTTTTATTAATAGTTTGCCGATACGCAGTAATTTAAGTGGCTCCCCCAGTTTCGTCGAGCTATTGCACAGTATCAATGCGACGCGCCTTGAAGCAGAGCAATATCAGGAGCTTCCCTTTGAACAGCTGCTTGAGCAATTGGGCTTGGCGCGAGATATGAGTCACCCGCCTGTTTTTCAAACCATGTTTTCTCTAGAGCATCGCCGCAAGGCATTAGCATTAGACCTGCAAGGTTTAGACACAACATTTGTCGCACTGGAAACAGATAAAACAAAGTTTGACCTCACCTTAACCTTTTTTGAAACCGACGCGCATTTGAACGGTGAGTTTGAGTTTAATCAATGCCTATTTGAAACCAGCACCATAGAAGGGTTTGCTAAACACCTGGGGCATATTCTTGAGGAGGCGCTTGCAGACCCCGAGAAACCGATTGATGAAATCCCCCTACTTGATGAGCAAGAAAAAAATCGGCTAATTGATGCGTGGAGCGGTGAACAAGTTAGTCTGCCCGAGCGAGGCTTGGTGGAGATGTTCGAGCACCAAGTGGCGCGTTTCCCGAATGCTTCGGCGGTAGAAGAAAACGGCGAACATTTTAGCTTCAGTGACTTACAATGGCGTGCCAACAAACTGGCCAATTACCTTCTTGCTAACGGACTTAAAACAGACGATGTGGTTGTCATTTGCTGCACGCGTGGCTATGAGCTGGTTGTGGCGATGCTGTCGGTACTCAAGGCAGGTGGTACGTATTTACCCCTAGACCCCAGTATTCCTGATGCGCGTTTAAAATATGTGGTGGAGGATGCCCAGCCACGTTTTATTTTAAGTCAAACGCTTGTCTTTGGGGAAAAAACTGAGCTTAAAGAAAACCTCCCGAATATCGTTTGTCTTGATGGTGACTGGCACCGTATTGCCGCGTACTCAAAGGAATGCGCTGTTTTACCCTATCAGCCAGAGCGGGCGGTTTATATTATTTATACCTCGGGTTCCACTGGCTTGCCCAAAGGTGTGGTGGTGCCGGAGCAAGGTATTTGTAACTTGGTTAACTGGCATGCAGCTGAGTATTTTCAGGGCTCTGATACCATTAAAATGGGGCAGGTTGCGGGTGTGGCATTTGATGCGGCCGCTTGGGAAATCTGGACGTCATTGTGCATGGGGGCCCCCATTACTATTGCGCCAGAAGAAACCCGAATCAGTGCAAAAGACATGGTGGCTTGGATCGCCGAGGCCGGCATTACCCATCTTTTTTTGCCGACCCCACTGGCTGAAGCCATTTTTGCTGAACCGTTACCGCAAAACTGGTCGTTGGCCTATCTGTTTACGGGCGGTGATCGTTTGAATCAGTATCCGCCTGATCAGCGTAGCTTTAAATTGATTAACGCTTATGGGCCAACGGAGGCCGCCGTGGTTGCCACCGCGGGTGAGATTTGCACTGACAAGGCCGTGGGAGGGTTGCCCTCTATTGGCCGGCCGATTACCAATGCGCGTATCTATATTTTAGATAAAAATCACCAGCCTGTGCCTGTAGGCGTAATGGGAGAGCTATACATTGGCGGTGTTGGCGTTGCAAAGGGGTATTTGAATAACCAGGCATTAAGTGATGAGAAATTTATTAACAACCCTTTTTCATCGGGGGAAATTTATTGCACGGGCGATTTGGCCCGTTGGTTACCCAATGGTGAAATTGCCTATTGTGGCCGCTTAGACCAACAGGTACAAATTAGAGGTTTTCGTGTCGAACTGGGTGAAATTGAAAACATTCTTAACAAGCAGGCTGAGATAAAGGAGTCAGTGGTTCGCCTTGCAAGTGCTGTTGGTAATGTTGCTGGTAGCGCCGAGAGTTTGGTTGCTTATGTGGTGCTACACAACGCGCATAAGGCATCGTTCAATGCTGAGGGCTTTATTCAAATCCTTAAGCATGTGTTGCCGGATTACATGGTGCCCCATAGTTACTGTGCGATAGATCAAATCCCGGTTACGGTGAATGGTAAAATTGATTACAAGCAGCTCCCTTTTGTTTCGGTTGCTGAACCTGATACGGCACTGGCGGTACCTACATCAAAAACCGAAGAAACGATTTATGTTATATGGAAAGAAATTCTTGAAACTGAGCACTTTGGTGTACAGAGCAATTTTTTCCAAATAGGTGGGCACTCGCTGTTAGCCACCAGAATGATGGCACGCTTGCGTGAGGCGTTTAATAAGAATTTACCTCTGAGGTTTATTTTTGATTACCCCGTTATTGCTGATTTGGCAGTGGTGATCGACGCTGAAACTAAATTTGATAAAAAGCCTTTGCCTGCCTTGCTGCCAGTTTCCCGTGATCGAGACATTCCTTTGACATTCTCTCAGGAACGGCTGTGGGTGCTTGATCGACTTGAATCCGGCGCGGGCAAATATAACAGCGCCAGTGCCTACAATATTTCTTCTGCATTTCGTTTAAAGGGTGTTCTGGATATTGATGCGCTGAGCTTCGCTTTTACGCAATTAGTTTTACGCCATGAAATATTGAGAACGACATTCTCCAGCGCGGGCGAACAGGTGGTGCAATGCATTAAGTCCGCCTACGCCTGGAATTTTACGCTTGAAGACGTGAGTGATGAGTGTGAACAAAAACAGCTAGATGCCATTGCGTTGCTCAAAGAACAAGAAACTTCTCGTGCCTTTGATTTGGAAAAAGGACACGATGCGCGACGCACCCGACTTATTCGTACACGCTTATTGAAATGTGCTGATGACCAGCATGTGTTGTTTATTACCCTGCACCATATTATTGCCGATGGCTGGTCTGTGGAAATTATCAGCCATGAGCTGAGTTTTTATTACCGGCAGGCGCTTAGTTCGAATAAAAACAATAAGCCGGAATTGCCTGAGCTGCCGATTCAATATGCCGATTACGCCATTTGGCAAAAGCAGGTTCTGCAAGATGCATTGATGCCAGACTCGCTGTCTTATTGGTGCGAAAAATTAGAAGGTACTGAGCCCCTCGCGTTGACGACAGATTATCCGCGCCCTTCGAAGCAAACCTTTTCTGGGGCGGCCTTGTATTTTGAGATTCCCACGGGACTGTTTCAAAAAGTAGAACGATTTTCCCAGCAACAGGGCATAACCACTTTTGTTATTTTGATGAGTGCATATAAAGTGTTGTTGAGCCGCTACAGTGGCCAGAATGATATTTGTGTGGGTACGCCTGTTGCGCAGCGGCCGGTGAAAGAAACAGAGGGTTTGGTGGGTTTCTTTATTAACACCCTTTCTTTGCGATCAGAAATCAATGCCCAACAGTCTTTTTTAGAACAATTGCAGGTTGAGCATCGCGCGGTACTTGAAGCCTTCGATCATCAAGACATCCCCTTTGAGAAAATTGTCGATGCCTTGCAATTGCCACGCGATCTAAGTCGTTCGCCTATTTTTCAAACTTTATTTAGTTTTCAAAAAAGTGATTTGAATAACAGTTTAGACTTGGAGGGGCTTGAAACCGTTCAGCTGCCCCAGAGCAACACCACATCACAATTTGAAGTGTCGCTGGCCATTACCGAAAGTAATCAGGGCTTAACAGCGCGTTATGATTACAATACGGATTTGTTTTCTGAGGAAAGTATTCGACGCTTTGCAGATGGCTATACCAATTTGCTTGCGTGCCTAGTTGCAAAGCCTGATTGTTTGCTCAGTGATATAACTATTCTGGATAAAGCCGACGAAACACAGCAGCTTATTGCCTGGAACCAAACGGTTGTTGATTACCCCAAATTTGATTCTTTGCCCGTTCTGTTTGAAAGGCAGGTGGCTGCAACGCCTGCCACTAGGGCGGTGGTTTTTGAGGAGCAAATGTTGAGCTATGCGCAGCTCAATGCGCAGGCGAATCAATTTGCACACTTTCTTATTTCTCAGGGCGCAGGAAAAGACCGAGCCATCGCTGTGTGTATGCAGCGTTCGGTAGAGTTGGTGGTGACACTTTATGCCATATTGAAATCTGGCGCGGCTTATTTGCCGTTAGATGTGAGTGCGCCTCAGGAACGGCTACAAGGGGTGCTGGACGATGCACAGGTGCAACTGTTTATCACCGAAAATGGCAGCACGGCATTTGAGTTGGCTGCCGAACAAAGCATCGTTTATTCAGAAATTAAACCGCAGCTCACCACGTTTGATAATACCAACCCGCTTGTTGGCACTGCAAACGATGACTTGGCCTATGTGATTTATACTTCTGGCTCAACCGGGAAGCCAAAGGGTGTGGCGGTGCCTCATCGAGGCGTTATTAATCGCCTTCAATGGATGCAGGATGCCTACCCCATTAACGACAAAGACGTGGTGCTGCAAAAAACCCCCTATAGCTTTGATGTGTCGGTGTGGGAATTTTTCTGGCCATTGTTTACCGGTGCAAGTGTGGTGCTAGCCAAGCCGGATGGGCATAAAGACCCTGATTACCTGTGTCAGCTTATTCAGCAACACAAGGTGAGTACCTTGCACTTTGTGCCGTCTATGTTGGGTTTGTTTTTACAAGACGCGAAGGTTAAAACATGCAGCACGATTAAGACAATATTTTGCAGTGGCGAAGCATTAAAACCTGAGCATGTGCGACAAAGTTTTATTTGTTTGCCCCATGCCCGACTCATTAATTTGTACGGCCCCACTGAGGCGTCTATTGATGTGAGTGCGTGGGAATGCCAAAAAGAACACCGCCATTCACGCGTGCCCATTGGTAAACCGATAGCGAATACACAACTTTATATTCTGGATGAAAATAAAAAGCCACTGCCCGTTGGCGTGCCGGGGGAGCTTTATATCGGTGGGGTGGGTTTAGCGCGTGGGTATTTGTTTCAGGATGCCCTAACGTCAGCAAGTTTTATTGACTCACCTTTTGCCGGGCAACAAGGCGAAAAGCTCTATAAAACGGGCGATAGGGCGCGCTATTTGGCTGATGGGAATATTGATTATTTAGGCCGATTAGATTTTCAGGTTAAATTACGCGGTCAGCGCATTGAGCTAGGTGAAATTGAAAATCAGCTCGATGCACTGCCAGAGGTGGGTGAGAGTGTGGTGGTCTTGGTAAGCCACCTTGAAGAGCAGCATTTGGTCGCCTACGTGTCTTGTGAGGAGGGCACTGCGCCACAGGCCATTAAAGAAAAGCTGCGAAAAAAATTACCCGATTACATGTTGCCCAGTGCCGTCATTATTCTTGCTGCCTTGCCGTTGAGTGAAAATGGTAAAGTTGATCGCAAAGCGTTGCCTGCATGGCACGCTGAGCCGGCGGCGAAAACGCCGTTTGTAGCGCCTCGAAATGAAATGGAACGAACTGTTGCTCAGTTTTGGTGTGGGTTTTTGAAGCTTGATGCGGTGGGTGTGCATGATAACTTTTTTGAACTCGGTGGCCATTCACTGATGGCAACGCAGATTGTTTCCCGTATTCGTGAACGTTATGAGGTGGAAATTTCTTTGGCCAAGCTATTTGAAAAACCCACCATTGAGGCATTGGCCATTGCTGTTTTGGAAGCGGAAATGGAAGGCTTGGACGAAGTCGTTCTGGAGCAGTTATTGGAAGAGATATAACTGAAGGGCACCTCTAAAAATGCACTTTTCACGCGATAGCTGCGTCACCGGTTAAGGCTCCTGCAAAACCGGCATACAGCACATCGTGTGCATAAGCTC
>JAHRVS010000088.1 GCA_019090565.1 Gammaproteobacteria bacterium | reverse complement strand
TTGGCGGGTTATACCACAAATTTTTACACGCGTGCGTGACAACAATTTTGAACCTACAAAACGAAGAAAGACAAAGACACCGTCTATTTTGGTTAGCGGTGAGCAGAACGATGCCCGCTGATTGGATGCGCCACTATAACAGAACTCCCTGACCTTTAACCAGAATCTGGTGCCAATGGAAGCGGAAATAGGAACTCGTCAACCGACTGTTCTGGCAGACTATATTTTTCAGGGTATTCCACCCCCACAAAATAAAGACCGTAGGGAGGCGCCGTTACGCCGCCTTTAGTTCGATCTCTGAACGCAAGCACCTCCTTCGCCCAAGCCGGCTCCCTTTCCCCTGCGCCAATTTTCATTAAAACGCCGACGATGTTTCTAACCATATGCTGGAGAAATGCATTTGCACAAATATCTACGACAACCATGCTTCCAAAACGACGCACAGTCAGTGAGCGCACCTCACGAGTGGCCGTTTTCGCCTGACACCCAGCTGCTCGGTAGGAACTAAAGTCATGTTCACCAGTTAGGTATTCTGCTGCTTCCTGCATGCGACCCGCATCTAGAGGGCGATAATTCCAACTCACGTACTGCCGCATAGCTGCTGGACGAATAGGCGTATTGCAAATCACGTATCGGTATTGACGTGCCTGAGCTGAAAAACGGGCATGAAAATCATCGGGGACGGCTTTCGCCCATGAGATAGAAACATCATAATCAAGAAACCTGTTTCCACCGTAGACCCAGGCTTTCATATCTCGCTGAACGTCAGTTTCAATATGTACCACCTGCGCCATACCGTGCACACCGGTATCGGTTCTCCCGGCACAAGCCACTGTAATAGGACTGTCAGCAACTTTACTGAGAGATTTCTCCAAGGTCTGCTGAACAGTCCGAACAGCGTGTTTTTGACGTTGCCAGCCACTAAACTGGCTCCCGTCATACTGAATACTTAAAGCAATTTTCATGGACGGGATTTTAGCACACCCCAAGCCACCCTTTTAGCCGCCGCAAAGCAATCCATTAAAATTGAGTTACCTCACCCAATAAAAAAGCCGGTAAAGTGTTTTCACCGGCTTTTTTATTGGGCTTTTTTTATTGGGCCTTTCTAGAAAAGACTCGAAAGCTGCTTAGCAGTTACCTTATGCTATTTTTTGAAGCAACTCCTCTGCATCTTGCTTCTGGACGTCACTACCATCAGAGAGCACCTCTTCTAGTATTTCTTTCGCTCCAGATGCATCGCCCATTTCCAAATATGCCCGCGCCAAATCAAGCTTGGTGGCATTTTCATCAAGGTCGGACAGTAGGCCCAAGTCATCATCATCAAGGTTAATGTCGCCAGATACCTCTACAACCTCATCAAGCACCGAATCATTGTTAGCGGAAACATCTAATAACTCAGCGCTGTCTTCAGATGCGGGCTCAGCCATATCACTGAAATCAACCCCTGCGTCCTCTAATGAATCAGCCAAGCCATCAAGATCAAGCCCAACGTCATCGTCTTCCGTAGCAAGTTCTGCCAAGGAGTCTCCGGATATCTCCAAATCCCCCATGTCATCTAAATCGAGCTCAAAATCACCTTCCGAAAGCTCCAACTCATCGTTTTGTGCTGTACCCTCAGCGGCATTATCAACCCCCAATCCATCTAATTCACTGCCATCCATGCCGTCCAGACCGATGCTGTCCAGCACCTCCTCATCGACTACTTCTGCGGTAGCTTGATCAACCTCATCGATTTCTTCAGACGAGAAAGATGAGGACTCAAGGTCCGCCTCATCCATATCCAAAGATAATGCAGAATCTTCATCCGAGTCGATGTCGGGCAATTCAAACTCTATCTCCGAAGAAAGCTCATCTTCCTCCACATCGGCCTGCAAGCTTGCTGCACCCAGGTCTGAAGAAATAATCTCATTTTCTGATGGCCCCAGATCCGTCTCCGTTGAATCATCATCAAGCTCTGCGCTCAAAGAAAACGCCGGTTCGCTATCAGCCACGAATGTTTCATCCTCGCCAGCACCCTCAATCAAGAGCTCATCGTCGAGGTTCATTGCCCCGAAAGGGCTCTCCTCGCTCTCTTCAAGGTTCACATCATTTCGCGCAAAACCATTTATTTTTTCATAAAGTTCATCTGATGCGCGCAATACAGATTCATCACTGCTGCTTCTTAGTGCTTCATCATGTATTGAAAACCCCTCTGTATCACTAAGTTCTACAAGCACCTCAAGCAGCTTCAACCGAATATCTTCTCTATCTGGCTCAGCGTCACAACCTTGTTTAAGGAGCTCTGCCGCATGACTAAATCGGCCGTAAGCAATGTAAATGTCCGCCTCGCCGATAACATCTCCCAGCTCCTGCTGAACAGCATCGTCTGAGGATGGCGATTCGCCTTCACCTTCTTCTTCCTTTAGGCTCTCATCACTTAACTCTGATTCATCTTCAGCGACTGCCTCGTCGCCCCCTTCTGCATCGCTATCAAATAATTTGTCAGCTTCAAAATCCTGCTCTGGCAGGCCATCGGTTTCATCTTCGGCGGGTTTTTTTCGCGCGAACATTAAACCGACGATCAGTGCAAGTATTGCAGCGCCAATTCCTGCCAGGGTCAGCGGATCATCTAGAAAGCCACTTGTTTGTTTATTCGATGATGAGGGTTGTACAACGGGGCTATTTCCCCCTTTTTGCGCAAGCACTTCTAATTGTTTCTGCAACGAGGCAATTTGATCATCCTTAACCTGTATCAACTCTGAGCTTGTTTCAAGCTGCGCGCTAATCTCTTCAAATTGCGTTTTCAGGTTTTCATTTTCAATCAGGGTTTTATCAAGCGCCTCTTCCTTTAACGATAAGGTCTGCTGCAATCCAGAGGCGGTTTCAGAATCAGATTCACCTTCGGCCGCACCCAGCGCACCAGCGCTGTCTTCACCAGCGCTGCCAGCAATAAGCGTCAAGCGTCCATCACCCTCGACCCGGTTTTCAGGCGCCTGCTCCACAGTGCCACCGAGCTGTGACTCTGAACTAGACTCATCGCTGTTGTTAGATTCTGCGGCACTCTCAACCGGAGCCTTCCAGTTATCATTCTGTTGCTTTACCCGAGCAAGCGCATCCTGATGGGAATTGGCCTGAATTTCTTCTCCATTAGGCAGGCGAAGAATCTGCCCTTCTTTTAACAGATTTATATTGTTACGCAAAAAAGCATCGGGGTTTTTATCTTGAATCGCAACCATTGTCTGGTGAATGGTATACGATTTATTTGGACGCGCTTTGCTTGCAATGACCCAGAGGCTATCATTACGCGTTACTGGACCATAAACGTCATCACCAGAGACGGGGGCTGAATACGCTCCTTGGCTTGCGGCGGCTGCAGGATGGCCAGGTAACCCAATGTCACCAACAGTCGCAACTCGATTTACTTTTCTTTCTGATTGAAGACTCGCTATATCAGAGGCAGGCAGCGTCACAGCCTTACTGGCTTCCTGAGAAAATACCGGAGGATCAAGTAAAAGGGTGTATTCCTTCAGCAGCTTACCTTCTGGCCACTGCACTTCAACAATGAAGTTTAGAAACGGCTCAATGACCGCCTTACGGGTAGTCAAATGTATCGTTGCTACACCAGAATCAGAAAATTTAACGCTGAACTGAAGATCATGCAAGAAATAAGATCGGTCAACACCGAGGGTGTTAAACTCTTTCACGGAAGCTAGACTCGCCAAAATTTCTTCTGGAGTCAGGTCTCCGGCTTTTCTGATCACTATCTCCGCGCTCAAAGGTTGGTTCAATGCGGAATTTAACGTGATGTCACCCAACCCTAACGCCCCAGCAACACCCGGCAAAATAAAACTAGCCCCTAATATTGCCGAATTAATTTTGCGCCCCATAATATAACCCTTGT
>JAHRVS010000006.1 GCA_019090565.1 Gammaproteobacteria bacterium | reverse complement strand
GATTGTTCTACTACATTAGAAGTGTTCGTTTTGTACACACAATAACCCAGCAGGGTTTTTGTAAAAAAGCTTGTACGGTTTCTAGAGGATTGTAGTTAGGCCGCCGTAACATTGTCATTATGACGGCTCTAGAATGAATTTAAATGTCCTGCTTTTTGCTTAGAAGTTTTAACAAAATTTTTCACTTCTTCGGTTTATTTATAAATAGCCATCATCACAAGGCCTCCATTCTTCTGGGTGGTTTTGATATTAAGTAGAGCGTGGGTACGAGAATAATAAAACTATAACTAAAAAATAGTCATGCACAACATTTGGAGATGTAACGATGCGTACTGTAAAGAAAGTAGGAGTTGTTTCTTTATTGCTGGTTGCTAGTAGCTTGTCGCACGCGGTAAAGGAGCAACCGGTAGATGGCGGGAACGCCTACAGCTCGTCAAATACGGCAAGGATTCGGCCGGTAAGTGACAAGGATTTCTACGATAATGGGGCGTCATCGGTTCTAAAAGTAGAGCTCGGTAGAGCGTTGTTTTTTGATAAAATATTAAGTGGAAATAGGAATATATCCTGTGCAACATGCCACCACCCATTGTCGGGAACCAGTGATGGCTTGTCACTGTCAGTTGGAGAGGGCGGAAAAGGGCTAAGTGTTACTCGCACAACGGGTAGGGGGAAAAATAAAGTTAAAGAGCGAGTGCCTAGAAACTCTCCGGCTCTGTTTAATTTGGGCGCCAAGGAGTTTAGTGTTTTGTTTCACGATGGGCGCGTACAGTCATTGGATGGCAGCTCGGATAATGTTGAATCCCCAGCAGGGCATGATTTGCCACCGGGTTTAGACAACCCCTTGGCGGTGCAAGCAATGTTTCCACCTACCTCTGGGACTGAAATGGCGGGTCAAAGCGATGAAAACCCAGTTGCAGAGGCTGCTGCTGCGGGGGACCTTCCTGCCGTGTGGGAACTGTTGGCAGCTCGTTTGCGTGAAAATGAGGGTTACCAGGACTTATTTTCTAAAGTGTATGGCATAGCGCCTGACGCTATCACAATGGTGCATGCCGCCAATGCCATTGCTGCGTATGAGGCTGTTGTATTTCGGGCAGACAACAGCCCTTTTGATCGGTATTTGCGGGGCGACAGGGGTGGGATGAGTAGAGATGCGATGATGGGGAAACAGCTATTTTTTGGGGAGGCGGGGTGTAGTGGCTGCCACAGTGGTGCATTTCAAACTGATCATAGTTTTCACTCAATTGCTATGCCGCAAATTGGCCCTGGCAAGGGGGATGGTGATGACGGCAATGAGGATTTTGGTCGGGAACGGGTAACTGGAAGTGAAGAAGACCGTTACAAGTTTATAACACCGTCCTTGCGTAATGTCGCTCTGACAGGCCCCTGGGGGCATGCAGGGAGTTACAACTCATTGGAGGCTGTGGTTCGCCATCATTTAGATCCGGAAACAAGTTTTGATGATTATGACGCTTCGCAGCGAGTGCTTCCTTCTAGGCGTTACCTTGATAAATTAGATTTAAAGGTGATGAGCGGCCCCGATGAGATAGGTGGTATAAAGGATGCCATAAAGAGCAGTAGTGAATTGACAAGTATTGAGTTAACGGACAATGAGGTCAACATGATACTGGCATTTCTTCACGCACTGACCGACCCTTCGAGCTTAGATTTGCGGCATGACGTACCAAAGGAGGTGCCCAGTGGGGCTGCTATATTTGATTAACGTCACTCGTAAAAACTATTTGCTAGAGTGCTGATTTGAGTTAAAAGAGGCTTTTAGCATATTCAGAAAACATGACCATAAAACCCATCTACTGCAGTGCACTAGGTGGGTTTTTCGTTCTACCACATTAAAACTATTCTTTTCAAAGGTGCCCTGGTATGGAACTCGACTCTGTAGGTCTCTACAAGCGGTAAAGGAAAATGATCGCCCCGCAGCTGCTTTTATTGATGTGCCTGCGCAGCAGGTATAACCACGTTGCGTTTTGGCTTTTCTCCGGTGTTGTAATGATGTACGGCCGTCTTTAATGTAGCATCGATGGCAGCAACACGGTTCCTGTCTTTTAACGCGATAAACGCGTGGCGGCTATCAGGCGAAAAGGTCAGCCAATACCCTGTGCCCGATAAACGAACGGTATGGGTTTGCCTAAATGGTGGGCTGAGGCTGTGAATGTTTAAGTACCGCCCACATGTAGACCATATCTCATTTTGATTTGGACGTATTGCTAGACCGTGGCAGGTTTGAAAACCAAATCGGCTAAGCCAGCCAATAGGGCCGATGCGTGTGAAGATACCTAGGCTGTTCTTGTGATGAACTTGTCGCATAAACGTTTGGTTTTTTACATCAGCGACCTCAAAACCATTTAATTTATCCACATGTTGGAAAAAATATTTTTCATCGTTGCTTAGCGCAGAGGGCCTTAAGGATTGATGAAAGGGCAGCGTGCCGATCAGCCGGTGGTTCGCGTTGATGTCAATAATGCTGACGCGATGAGGTGTCCCCATGGGGGATAGGTATGCGTAGTGACCCCCTTTAGAAATAATGGTGTTATGGGGCATGCCGCCGGTATATATTTTTTTTACGACCTTTTTTTGCCTGCCGTCAATCACCCAGTAATGCCCATCTCTGCAGGGGACGTATATCCATTTTCCATCGGGTGTTACGGCAAGCGCCTGGGGCCTTCTGCCAACCTTGATTCTGTGGGTGACCTCACGTGACAAGGGGTCGAGCCAAAGCAGTTCACCAAAAGCATGGTGTTTTTTTTCAAGGGTGACGAAGATCTGTTGGGCCAAGGGCGCATAGGCAATGCCGTGTGGTTGCGGGCCGACTTCGATGCGCTGTATCAGCGACTGGTTATGAGTGTCATAAATAT
>JAHRVS010000087.1 GCA_019090565.1 Gammaproteobacteria bacterium | reverse complement strand
TAACTCACCGGCTTAACTCACCGGCTTGGCTACCAGCCCTAGGTTCATATCCACTTACCAAAATCAATATTAAACACATTCAAACACCCAGCAGTTCGCTCAATATAGCTGCTAGACTAAACTCTACGCGTTGAAAAAATGCTTAGGCAAGTTGTTAGGGCTTTACTGGCTCTGAGTCCTATCGAGTTAACATTCAGCGAAAAGCTGGGGCTAGCTAAAGGAGGATAGTTATTGCGTGTTATTTTCTTTGGATCCGGTACGGCTCAGTGATGAGCAACAAGCGACTAACTGAAAACACGTCAAAAGTAGTTAACGCCAAGCTTTAATGCTAAGAACCGCCGTACTCATAATATTCATCGCACCATTAATTCAACGCGGGTCATATTTCAATCTATGCTTTCCATTAGATGTGGCTACTCAACTGTAAAGTGCACCGGTATGAATTATCTACCACCTATCCTTGTTAAAGTTTTCTGGACGCTGTTGCTATCCCTCTTTGTCACAGCATCCTTCGCAAACATCACCACCATTACAGACGAAAATAGCAGCAAAGCTATCGATGTTAAGATTTTGTACCTGTTTGATCAATCTTCAGCAGGGATCAATGAAATACTTAAAGAGCCCTTCCAGCAAAAATTTGAGCTTCATCCTTCCGCATCACTCAATTTCGGCTTTCAAAGTGCAGCACTATGGCTAAAAATAAGCTATCAAGATAAACGGACCAAACCCTATAGTGACGACCTTCTTCTAGAAATCGCGTCCCCTCTCCTGGACCACATAGAATTATACAGACCGACCGAATCAGGGTTCACACTATTTACTACCGGCGTAAAAGCACCTTATCAACACCGCGAAATAGACGCGCCCAATTTTATTTTCTACCTCCCCCACTCCCCCTACGAAATCGTTACGGTCTATATTAAAGTACAAACACAGAGCCCTCTCACTATTCCGCTTACGATTAAATCTTTGCATAATAGCTTCACTGAAGGAAAACTTATTTCCGACTCAAATGCCTACTTGATGGGGCTACTCTTACTGATTGTTTCTTATACCTTCTTATCAACCGTATCAACCAATGAAATTGAGCAGTACTACCACCTCCTATGGTTTACACTCGCAACTTTGTGCAGTGGCATTCTCACTGGTGTAATGCTCCCTCATGTTGGTAGCTATAGCACTTGGTTCGCAAATAACCTATGGGGCTTTGGTTCTTTTACTGCCCTTTTTTTCTTATTACACCTTTCTCACTACATTAATTTGCCCGCCATAAATCCCCGTCTTCACAAAATAACCCTAACCATACTATTCGGGTTTTTTTTAAACGCCCTTCTCATATTTAGCACCGACCTCCGCCTATGGGGCTGGACACTCCTAATATTAAGCATTTGCGGCATCATTGGGCCAGTCATTATTGGCTATGCTTTTTTTTCGCGACAACGCACCGTTTGGTTTGCTGTGGCCACTTTTATCCCCACCCTCGCCGGCTTATTAACTTACATCACAAGTTCAGCAGGCCTACTTCAGAGCAACTGGTTAACTTTGCACGCCATTTTTATTGGGCTTACTGTAACGGGTGTTCTGAAAGTACTGGTTGAAGGCGACAAACTAAATGAAGAGCGCAACAAAAGCTATACGCTTGAATTGGAGAATAGCAAAGCGCTAGAAGCCAACAATCAACTCCTCGCAACGACCAATGCCGCAAAAGACGCATTTTTATCGACCATTAGTCACGAACTTAGAACCCCCCTCAACGGTGCTTCTGGGGCAGCAGCACTACTAATAGAATCAACCCGAAGCACAGCAGCACAACAAAATGTCGACGTGCCTCCAGATATTAAGGAGCTATTTAAGGTTATCACTAAATCTATCAACGAAATAATTTCTCTCATTAATAGCATCATTAATTTTTCGGAGTTACACGCCGAGAATCAGCCCATCCACAACAACTACTTTAATCCCTATAGCTCCATTATTTCCCTTGTTGAACAACACAAGTCAGCAATTAATGCACAGAGTAACGACCTCCATCTCAACATTGATTCTTTAATTGCAATTGAGGTTCTATCCGATGAAGAAAAGTACAAAACCGTACTGGGGATTGTGATCGAAAATGCCAATAAGTTTACCCGCAATGGCTGCATCACCCTAAAAGGGAGCATCGAGAAACCCGACAGTGAGCACGTCAAATTACTCATCTCTATTGCCGATACCGGCGAAGGAATTCCCCAGTCAGATATAGCTAAAATCACTGAGCCCTTTTCCCAAGCTGACCACTCTTTTTCTCGCAAACACGGCGGCCTTGGAATTGGCTTGGCGGTTTGCAATAAAACCATGAATCTGCTCGGCGGGGAACTTGAGATCACTAGCGAGATCAATAAAGGCACCCATGTTCAGCTCACTTTCGAAATTTCAAGTTTCCGAAGTATTCCTGAAATTGGACATAGCAACCCTGTTGTTGACTTGGAATCTACAGACATCGAATTTAAAACGACAGCCCCAACTAAAGACCCTAGCGGCAACAATCCTTATGCCGGCCTCAAGGTATTAATCGTAGAAGACAATAAAATCAATCAATTGATTACTAAAAAAATGCTTCAAAAGAAGGGACTACATCCCATCGTGGCCGAAAATGGCGCCGTTGCTGTAGACCTATTCCGAGATAATAAGATTGACATAATACTCATGGACTGCCAAATGCCGATCATGGATGGCTTTGAGGCAACACGCCATATCAGGGTACTCGCCACCAACAACGACTTACTGCCTATTATTGCGGTAACTGCCAATAGCAGCAATGAAGATCAACGAAAGTGCAAACAATCTGGCATGGACGATTTTTTAGCAAAACCCATTTCTTATGACACTTTAAGTACGATTAT
>JAHRVS010000086.1 GCA_019090565.1 Gammaproteobacteria bacterium | reverse complement strand
TACACGAGAATTTGGTGGTGGTTTTAAGATTCGTGTAAGCCTTAATCCTGCCTTTGTTCTTTCTTTTTCAATCTCTCTTGTTTTGTTATTCCCACTAGAAACCAAGCGTTAAAGCCAAACACTTCAGAATAAAGGAGCCTGAGTGAAAGCCTTAAAAAATCTGCTGAAACCCATATCGCCAGACGCTCCTTGTGGTATCGATATTGAGGAAACCCCACCCTACGCCACCGAGTTCCAAACATTAGAATCACTGAACCGCGTAGGGAACAATCAGGACTTTTCTTCATCCAAAGTTTTACCAACACCGACTGACTGGCAAGAAATTGAGCAGCTATCGCTGTCCCTCTTTCAAGCAGGCAAACACCTTCGCCTCGCCGTTTACCTTTGCTCCGCTTGGCTACATACGAAAAACCTAGAGGGTTTTGCGAATGGTCTGCGCTTGGTGCGCCAGCTCACTGAGCAATATTGGGAAGGCATCTACCCACGCCTTACTTTTGACGATGAGTTCGATGCGGATTTCCGCATCAATACACTCAACAACCTTTGCGACCGTGAAACCATCATCAACCCCTTAACAAGGGCCACACTAGTTTCAATTCCGGGCTTGGGAAGCTATTCGCTTCGCGATTACAAGTTAGCCTTAGGGGAAACACCCCCCATTAAAAATGAAAAGCCCCCCACATTGGGACAAATTGAAGCAGCCATAGCCCAGCAAACCCCTGAAGACGCACACAAACAACTCAGCCTTGTCAGTGGCATTCGAGCGGACATCGAGGCAATTGAAAATCAATTTGACAATAAACTTACGGGGAAACCTCACCAACCGCTCAAATTATCACCTCTTAGCAAAGAGATCATGCGTATTGAAAAGCTGCTTCAAAGCCACCCGCAAGCAGAAAACCCACTAGACAAACATCCTCCCCTTACCAAAAACTCAAACAAAGCGGCAGTGGTACCCAGTGCCAGCCAACTTGGGGAAATAAACAGCCGAGAAGATGTATTGCTATATCTCGATATGATTTGTGATTATTACAGTGCAAACGAGCCATCAAGCCCCGTCCCAATCTTAATTGGCCGAGCCAGGCCGCTTGTCACTGCGGATTTTCTTGAAATCATCGAAAACTTGAACCCAGATAGCCTTCAAAAAATCAAAGAACTGGGGGGAATAAAAAACACCCCCCAAAAACAACAAACAAAAAGATAGCAGTAATAACTACGCGCTCAGGCGGAAAATAAAACTCAAGGAGTAAAGCAGCATGGCTAAACAGAGCAGCCAGAAATTCATCGCCCGCAATCGCGCACCTCGCGTTCAAATTGAATACGACGTGGAGCTATACGGTGCAGAGAAAAAAGTCCAACTGCCCTTTATCATGGGTGTTATGGCGGACCTTTCCGGAAAACCCGAAGAAGCCCTTCCTGGCGTAGACCAACGAGATTTTCTTGAGATTGACACTGATAATTTTGACGAGCGTCTAAAGGCAACCAAACCTCGCGCCTCCTTCAACGTTCCCAATACATTAACGGGAAAAGGTAATTTACCCGTCGATATTACTTTTGAAAGTATGGATGACTTTTCTCCTGCTGCCGTTGCCAAAAAAGTCAGCGGACTCGATAAATTACTTGAAGCCCGTACCGAGCTAGCAAACCTAGTGACTTATATGGATGGCAAGGCAGGTGCAGAAGAGCTGATTTCTAAAATCATCAATGACGCTGACTTACTTCAGGCTCTCACCAAAGGTGCTGCAGCCGAGGAGGAAATCTAATGTCTGAGCAACTAGCCGAACTCGAACCACAAGCCCTGAAAGACGAAACCACTGATGACTTTTCTTCCCTCTTGCAGAAGGAATTCAAACCAAAGTCATCCCAAGCAGAAGAAGCTGTTCAGAATGCCGTCAACACCTTGGCAGAGCAGGTGCTAAAAAACACCGGCCTCGTGTCTGAGAACGCAGCCTCCACCATTAATGCCCTCATTGCTGAAATTGACAAAAAGCTCACAGAGCAAGTTAATCTCATTATTCACAATGAAGAATTTCAGCAGCTCGAAAGCGCATGGCGCGGCCTCCATCATTTGGTGAACAATACCAACACAGATGAGATGCTGAAAATCAGGGTCATGAATATCTCCAAAAAAGACCTTCATAAAAACTTGAAGAAATTTAAAGGGACGTCTTGGGACCAAAGCCCTCTATTCAAAAAGATTTACGAAGAAGAATTTGGCCAACTTGGCGGCGAACCATTTGGATGTTTTGTCGGTGACTATGAATTTAGCCACTCGCCCCAAGATGTTGACTTGCTGGGTATGATTGCTCAAATATCAGCAGCCTCCCACGCCCCTTTTCTGGCGGCTGCATCACCAAAATCGATGCAAATGGAATCATGGCAAGAGCTCACCAACCCTCGCGATCTCACCAAAGTATTCTCCACCCCAGACTATGCGCCGTGGCGCGCCCTGCGCGACTCTGAAGATTCCAAGTACATTGGCTTAGCCATGCCTCGCTTTCTCGCAAGGCTTCCGTATGGTGCCAACACGGACCCTGTCGAAGAGTTTGATTTCGAAGAAGATACCGCTGGTGCGGATTCCAGCAAATACTGCTGGGCAAACTCTGCTTACGCGATGGCGGTCAACATTAATAGCTCCTTTGAGGAATATGGCTGGTGCTCTCGCATTCGAGGCATTGAGGCCGGCGGCGCTGTGACCGGACTACCCCTGCACACCTTTCAATCAGATGATGGCGGTGTTGACATGAAATGTCCGACAGAAATCGCCATCAGCGACCGACGAGAGTCAGAGCTGTCTGCCAACGGGTTTTTACCCTTGATACACAGAAAGAATTCCAAGCTTGCAGCCTTTATCGGGGCGCAGTCACTTCACAAGCCAGCTGAATACGATGACCCAGATGCCACGGCAAATGCCGCGCTTGCCGCACGCTTGCCCTACCTTTTTGCCACCTCTCGTTTTGCTCACTACTTAAAGTGCATTGTTCGAGACAAAATCGGTTCTTTTAAGGAACGGGCCGAGATGGAAAGATGGTTGCAGGAATGGGTACTTCAATATGTTGACGGCGACCCTACCAACTCAACAGAAGAAACAAAAGCGCGCAAACCATTGGCTGGCGCCAAGGTTGTCGTAGAGGAAGTAGAGGGCGCGCCCGGTTACTACACCTCTCGCTTTTACCTGCG
>JAHRVS010000085.1 GCA_019090565.1 Gammaproteobacteria bacterium | reverse complement strand
TCACCACCTGTACTGAGTTTATTATGCAGGCCTACACCTTTGAGCTCTATCAGGTACTAGGGATTTTTATTCCCTTAATTGTGACCAATTGCTGCATTCTAGGACGAGCAGATGGCTTTGCACGAAAAAATCCCATTTTGCCTTCTTTAATTGATGGCCTGATGATGGGGCTGGGCTTTATGATTATCTTGATACTCCTTGGCGCATTTCGTGAAATACTTGGACAAGGAACACTTTTTTCAAATATGGACTTACTATTTGGAGATACCGCCGCAGCTTGGGAAGTTAAATTTTTCGATAACTTTCCCGGTATTTTATTTCTAGCGCTTCCCCCAGGGGCATTTTTTGGTCTAGGGCTAATTATTGCGCTTAAGAACATTATCAATGACAAAGCTGATGAAATTTACGAACAAAATACCGCCCCTGCAAATACAGGAAGCAAGCGCGTTCGGGTAACCGGGCACATCAGTTAGCTAAGGGTTTGTTTCATGAATGCAGAAAAACGAGCGGATATTTTTAGGCGTCTAAAAGAAAACAACCCTCACCCCACCACAGAGCTAAACTATAACTCCTCCTTCGAGTTACTAATCGCCGTAATACTGTCAGCTCAAGCCACTGATGTAGGCGTTAATAAAGCTACCGCAAGACTATTCCCCGTTGCAAACACCCCAGAAAAAATTGTTGCGCTAGGGCTGGAGGGCTTAAAAGATCATATCAAAACCATTGGCTTATATAACACAAAAGCTGCAAATATCATTAAAACTTGCGCCATGCTCATTAAACAGCACAACTCTGAAGTGCCTGAACAACGCGAAGCATTGGAGTCTCTCCCAGGAGTAGGCAGAAAGACCGCAAACGTGGTTTTGAATACTGCATTTGGCCAACCCACCATCGCAGTTGACACCCATATATTCCGGGTATCAAATCGCACTCAACTTGCAAAGGGGGCAACCGTAGAAAAAGTAGAACTAAAACTGCTAAAGGTCACGCCAAATGAGTACAAACTTGATGCGCACCATTGGCTAATCCTGCATGGACGCTATACCTGTGTTGCCAGAAAGCCCCGCTGTGCATCATGCATCATTGAAGATCTTTGCGAGTATAAAGACAAAACTGAATAGCTACCTCTTCATTAATGATGATTAATATATTTCAACGGAACAGCCAGGCTTAACTAAATCGTACAGCTCAAGCAAGTCTTTGTTTGCCATTCGAATACACCCATGTGAAGCAGGCTTCCCCATGGGCTCTGTATCAGGTGTGCCATGAATATAGATATACCGACGCATACTGTCTACAGCCCCAAAACGATTTATTCCCGGCTCACAGCCACACAACCAAAGTATTCTTGTCAAGATCCAGTCCCTGTCTGGAAACCGCGTCCCCAGCTTGGACGAATAAACCTCTCCGGTATAACGGCGGCCAATAAAAACACCATTCAAAGGAATACCATCACCGATTTTTGCTCGAATAACATGACGGCCGCGAGGGGTTTGAAAGCTGCCAGACTGTTCCCCTAAGCCATAAGCTGACGTGGAAATACAATAGACTTTTTCTCCAAACCTATTCCCTTTAATGGAAAGAACTTGTCGCTCGGCGTCCACAGCTATTCTTAAGTCTTTAGGGCTAGTCATACTTTTATGAGCATAGGTATTTTTATGTCCAGCTAAGCCGAAAAAATAATCCCGTGAAAAGAAAATAATAGACTCTTACGATTCTTTTTCAACATCTCCACGAATGCCGGCAGCCATAAATGGTACCAGCCTAGTCACTACATCTGGCAGCCCAACGGACATCCCGTAATCTTTTTGCAATACCTCCTGCAAACCACCAAAACTTGCAAGCGTAAACACCGCAGCACCTAGGGCGAAATGTATGCGCCAGAACAGCTCTTTGGGTGCCATTTCGGGTGCAGCCAGTTTTATATAGACAAGAAAGCGCTTAAACACCATGCCGTATCGCTCCCCCAGGAATGCCCTCAACTCCTCTTGCGTTTGCGTATACGCAAGTCCCATCAGGCGCATAAATCGAGAGAATTCTTTACTGTCATCGCCATAAACACCATCTGCAGTGGAAACCATCATTCCAAATAGTTCCTCTAAAGAGAGAGTCGCCCCCCGGTTCTGGCCATGGGTAAGCAATTGTTTTTCAAGGTTATCGCAAAATGGGGTGAGGGTTCTCTCAAAAACAGCCTGCATCAGCTTTTCTTTTGACCCGAAATGATAATTTACAGCGGCAAGGTTAACCCCTGCTTTACTCGTTATGTGCCGAAGAGATGTTTCTGAAAACCCTTTCGTGGCAAAAAGGATTTGGGCCGCATCAAGTATTCGTTCTGCGGTTGTTGATTTACCCATATGTGCGCTCAAACGTAAGTTTAAAACAAGTGTTTTAAACTTACGTTTGAGCGCACCCGTTGTCAACCTAGATTACAACTAGTTGTCTCCGAGCAGACTAAAAATAATGTGTTAACAGGACTCTTACAAAGCTTTCGTCCTCCATGATTGCCAACTTATTGTCTTCCTGAAAGGAAACACTATCAACGATCGTCTGAAGGTTGGCAATGGCACTACTCACTTCATTACTATAAACACCATGCTCAACAACCAATGCCCCAAAGCTATCAATGATTTTTTCTAGCTGTGACTCACCAAAAATCTCAAACCCCGCCAGTAAATTGGCAAGCTCAGCTGCAGTCTGCTCTTCTGCTACTTCTGGAGGGGTTTCTTTCTGTTCGGCATAGAAGTAGACAGCAAACACACTGGCCTTCCAGCTCTCGGCTATTCGCCTTTCTGCCGTTATCAAAAAAATACCTTCGTCGTCTTTTACATCCCATATCGAGCCCAACCCGACGCGAGTATCAAATTCATCATTAAGGTTCAGTATGCCTAAAGCAAATACATCCTTCTCCATTAGTGCTGAAAACGATAATTTTCTATCATCGTGCATATAGGAGACATCCCACATGATGTCAAAATTACTACCAAAAACCGAGCCCCAAGTGTACTCAAACCCAACCAACGCAGCGGTATAAGTACCGAGTTCTGCACCTCTATTTTTTGAACCAATAACTGTACGACTCTCGTATTTAAACCCATAGCCATTCCAAATATACAGTAGCTCTGCACCAATTTGGTTAACATTATAATAAGTCGATACGATGCCTGGGGTTGCGACATCGTAATTAAAGTCAATGTCAGCTTCTCTACTGGTCCCATAGAAATAGGACACCGCCCATTCAAAGGATTCCCATGAGTGCTGCCACCTAACAGCATAATCGAGACCAATTATTTCTCTATCTTGAAGGGGGATGTCTGATTCACTTGTATCTAGGGCAAAGGGCAAACCAGGACGGCTGTCTTCCCCAGGCAGACTGGCTTCCCTAAACCCAGTTAAAACGAAAAGGTCGAGTATCCCCCAGTCCTGAACAAGTGATAGGTTGATCATAGGCTGGCCAAGTTTAGCGCCAAAAAAATCCTCTACAATATTCGTTTGATTGATAACATCAACCACCCCCCCCATAAGGGAGACACCCCAAGCCTCTTCGCGAATACCTGTACGAATCTCCCAAGTATCTTCCACGTGCACCCAAACAAACTCAGTAAAATCGATGGTATTTCGCTCTGAATCATGTTGATCCAATCTTAAGCGTGGCGAAAAAACAAAAGAGTCGCCTCCATCATTCCAGTCTACGTAGTACTCGGTGCTCATAAAGACAGAGAAATTACTACGAACATCCGAGCTTTCACTCTCTTCGGCAAAAATAGTGCCCTCTAAACCGGCTTCAGAACTCCATTCTCCGTCACCAAATGCATATAAATTAGAATGCATTAGAAATAAGCTCAATAACAGAGAGTTAGATTTGTTAACTGTTTTCAATAACGAAAAAAACACTAGAGCGACCTCAAAAAAGAGGGAGCAGAATACCTCAAGTTACCACACGGTCATAGTCCGAACTATGTGGTAGTAGAGGAACAACAAACTGCTCCTTTTCTAAGTAATGCCGAGTATCAGTACTCAGCACAACACAAAGCTTGATTAACGAGCACGTTTTAGGCTGTTTTTTGTAAAGTCTTTCGTTTTAAGCCCTGAGTTAAAGATATTATCGGTCATCATCATCTTAGTGCTCTTGCCAGTTTGATGATTCACCATGTGTAACTCAGATGGGCGCCAGAACTTATCTAAATATTTTTCGTACCCAGAAATTGTCATCGATTTCAAGTGGGATTTCTTTCGATCCCAAAACTCGGCTTTGTACTGTCTATGATCTTCTTGGTCAATCCAGCTGACAATTTTGGTATAGCCTGAATATTTATTAATGGGATAGGCCTCCATCACCCATACCTTACGTC
>JAHRVS010000084.1 GCA_019090565.1 Gammaproteobacteria bacterium | reverse complement strand
CCTGATAACGATAAAACAATTGTTCGCCCGATGCCTGGTGGCCGACGAGGAAAAACTGGGCCTGAAGTGAATGCGGATACTGAGCATCAGAATCCCTTTGCGGAGTCTGATTTTCTTCAGCCAGGCAGGCCTTTGTCCGTGGCTCAGCAGACCGATGAAGCGGCCTTGATTACCTTGGGTGTAGACAGCGGTAACATTCATCCAAATGCTGAGACTAACGGGTTCTTAGCATCGTCTTCGGGACTGATGCTTTTCGCGGTTAAATTAAGGGTGACGGCTGCGAATCAAGACGTCAATGCGATATTTCATCAATGCGTTGACAGTGTGAAGGCGTTTGAACTTAAGCTTACAAACTTCGGGGTGCCTCACCAGCAGGTGGTGTCTGCGCGCTACATGCTCTGTAGCTTTGTGGATGAAGCTATCTTGTCAACACCATGGGGCAGCCGCAGTGGCTGGGATAGAAGAACGTTAACCAGCACGTTTCACAATGAGGTGCATGGCGGAGAAAAATTCTTTGATATTGTCGACCTCCTTAGAAAGGATCCCAGGCAGTATGTTGAACTGTTAGGGTTTGCACATGCGTGCCTTGCTCTGGGTTTTAAGGGGCGATACCGGCTGATAAATAATGGCGAAACGAATATACGAAACTTGAAAGAAGATTTATATCAGGCTATTTTGCAAACCCTTGGGGAACAAGAGTATTCGTTGTCCCGTCACCTGCCTGATGATGACATTTCCAATCAGGGAGGAAAGCGCCGGTTTCCATTTTGGGCGGTTGCTGTGCTTACGGGTTCGGCTTTGGTTGTCGCCTATACCACATTCCTGTTTTCAGTTAATAAAATGTCTGACCCCGTTGCGAATAGGCTGACCGCCATTGGCTTGGAAATTCCGGTTTTAATTAAAAACCCCCGTGTTCCCACGACGCTCTCGATGCTATCTCTTAGCCAATATTTCCCAGAAGAAATTGAACAGGACCAGCTCTATATTGTAGAAGATGCGCATAAAGCAAGCATTGTACTCAATGGCTTGGGCCTGTTTGAATCGGGTAGCGCTGCAGTGACTGAGGCACGAAAAGTACTATTGGCGAAGCTTGCTGGCGTCATACTGAATATTTCTGCGGATATTCTGGTGGTGGGGCATACGGATGATGTTCCGATCAGAAGTATTGCGTTTCCGTCTAACTGGCAGCTGTCCAAAGCGCGTGCCGCAAGTGTCGCGGTATTGCTGGAGGAAACACTGAGGAAACGTAGAATCGAAGTTGAGGGTCTGGCTGATAGGCAGCCCTTGGTGCCGAACAGCAATGCAGATAACCGCGCAAAAAATCGCCGCGTCGAAATCACTCTTTTTAAGCTATAAATCATGTTGAAAAAAATAAAAGCCTTTTTTGCTCACCGCTGGTTCTTAATAGCCATTGGCCTACTTTGTTTTTCGTTAGTGATTCATCTGGTGGGGCCAGTAATTGCTTTTGGGGATAAGGTGCCCTGGGCAAGTAGTTTTAATCGATGGATGACTATCCTTTTTGTGAGCTCGCTGTTTATTATTTGGGAGCTGATCCGATTTTTCAGGCGCAATAAAGCCGAGAAAAATATGGTGGAAAGCCTCGTTGATACACAGTCTGTAGGCGATACCGTAGATAAAAAAGAACTGGATATCTTACAGGCGCGTTTCAAAGACGCAGTGGGTTTCTTACGGAAGTCCAGCGGCAATCGTTTTATCCCTACGAACCTTTATGATTTGCCGTGGTATATCATTATCGGGCCTCCTGGGAGTGGAAAAACCACTGCTCTAAAAAATGCTGGTTTGCACTTTCCTTTGAATGACATACCAGATAGTGAGGATGTGAAAATTCGCGGTGTGGGCGGAACGCGAAACTGTGACTGGTGGTTTACGGATCAAGCAGTGTTAATCGATACTGCTGGGCGTTATGTGACACAAGATAGCGATGAAGGGAAAGACCGCAGGGCGTGGTTAAACTTTTTGACACTACTAAAAAAATATCGAAAACGGCAGCCCATTAATGGCGCCTTTGTAGCGATTAGCATTTCAGATCTCCTGCAACAAACACCCCAGAGCCGCCAGCAACATGTCGACGCTATCAGACACCGACTTCATGAATTGGGGGAACAACTTGGGTCAAAGTTTCCCGTTTATGTTTTATTTACCAAGTGCGATTTAATTTCAGGGTTTAACGAATACTTTGAAAGCTTGAACAAAAAAGAATGCGAACAAGTATGGGGAATGACATTTCCTATTCAGGGGGAAATAGACCCTCAGGCATGTCTTGAGAATTTCAACGGGGAATTTGACTTTTTAGCGCGTCGCTTAAACGAAGGGCTCGCGATGCGACTACACTCCGAAATTGACCCTGAACGCGCTGCAGTGATCTCTGGTTTCCCTTCTCAATTTATTATGTTGCGGAGCCTTATTGATCAATTCATGGGAGATGTGTTCCGAACTACAAAATATGAAGATTCCAGCTTTCTCAGGGGTATCTATTTTACCAGTGGCACACAAGAAGGGACGCCCATCGATCGCTTGGTCAATAGCATGGTGCAGAGTGCGGGCCTAGTACGACGACCTTTATCGGGGATAGGGGCAAACGGGAAAAGTTTCTTTATTCATGACTTACTAGAGAAACAGGTTTTCGGCGAATCGCACATTGCTCGTACAGACCTTAAGTTTGAGAAAAAACTCACATGGCTTCGACGCGCAGGTTTCACTGTTTTTGGCGCCTTATCGTTGGCGTTACTGACGGGTTGGTTGTTTAGTTATCAATATATCGATGCGTTGACGGCTAAGCTGTCTGAGCGCGTTGATAGTGCGCTAGTGCACATTAATGAGATTTCTCCCCATGATATGGACCCATTGTCGGCTTTGTCAGCGAACTCCGCAGTGGGGGAATTGTCTCCTCTTATTAGCAGCGACAATGATGAGCCGGCGATATTTGGAAGTCTTGGCTTGGATCAAAAACCAAAATTGACGCAGCTGTCTGACGGTGCTTATCAACGAGTTTTGAAAAAAACCCTGCTTACCCGTTTAATGGTAAGGCTAGAAAATGTTCTTGCTGACGACAAGCGCTCTTTGGCATACAGGTATGCGGCACTGCGTGTCTATATGATGCTCGGCTCTGAAGAGTATTACATTAGTAGTGACGTGATTGCTTTTATGCGATTCGATTGGCTGGATGTGCAAAATTATGTTCTTGATCAAGAGGAATATACCTTAGCCGGTGAGCACCTCAATGCACTGTTTTCAGAGCGGCCATCGCCCCTTCCTATGCCGTTGGATCACGACTTGATCCAACGGACACAGAAGGTGGTTGCGACGGTTTCTTTGCCTGATCGGATTATGGGGCGCTTGGAGCAAAGTGATCTTGATGACCTTCCCCCGTTTTCTCTCGCAAACCTCGTGAGTGAAGGTGAACTTGAATTTCTCTTTACGCGAAAAAGTGATGCATCGTTGACGGAAATAATTCCAGCACTATATACCAAGGCGGGTTACGCTCAGGTCACACAAAGTAAGGTTGCCGCATTGGCTGATGAGGCTTTGCGAGAGCTTTGGGTATTTGGTGAATTCAAGCCCACCACCGGATATAAAGATAGGGACGGTGCGATCAACACGGTGATTAATCAATACGAGCGTAACTATATAGATAAATATCGCTTTTTGCTCAAAGACCTCTCCTTGGCGAGCTTTGCAACTTATGATGAGGCCGCCAGAGCATTTCAGTTGCTCTCTCAGACTGACTCACCGTTGATGAGAATCCTTCAAGGGGTAAAGCAGGAGACGCAAATCACTCTTCCCGTTGTTGGGCAGCTTAATAAGGGGGTGATGTCTATTGCGCGACAGCGAATAAACCGGTATTTGTCGCCCTCGGTAAAAGAAGCCACCCGGGGTGTGAAGTTTGACCCGACAGTGAATCTAGACCCGATTACGCGTTATTTCTATATGATGCATTTGTATCTTGAAGAGAAAGGTGGGGTGAGCAAAAGCGGCTTAAAGCTGAGCAAATACTATTCAGACCTTTATGAGTTTATGAGCTTTTTGGATACCGAGTCCTATGGCACAACGATTAAGCCGGAAGATGCCAAAGAGGGCTCGACTGCGATCAAGGCAATTAGAAGGGGAGCCTTGGAGGCGCCCAAGCTTCTTGTTCGGCCCATATTGTTGGCGTCGGCCAGTGTCAGTAATAGCTTGGCATTTGGTGGCGTGGCTTCTCACATCAATGAAACCTGGCGTTCCCAGATTTATTCTTACTGCGCCAGTTCGATTGAAGGACGCTACCCACTAAATAAACGTGCCGACTTTGAAGTGCAGCTAGAGGATTTTGGGTACTTTTTCGGTTACGGCGGTTTAATGGATAATTTTTTCAAACAGCATCTCGCTGACTATGTGGATACTTCAGTATCACCATGGAAAATAAAAGAAAAACGTCGAGAGTCGGTTTTTATTAGCGATAAAGCACTTCGAGCTTTTGAAAAAGCAGACAAAATTAGAAAGACGTTTTTTAAGCCTGGGAATAGTTTACCCATGGCGCGTTTTAGCTTGTCTCCAAGGGTCATGGATGCAGGGGTTTCCCGTTTTACTCTAAATATCGAGGGGAGCGAGTTATTTTACGAATTTGGACCTCAGGTTAAAACTGCTTTGGCGTGGCCTGGGCCACGTACTGAAGAAGGGGCATATTATGAAGTACAGTTTCAGGGAGGGGAAACGGTCGCTTACCGGGAATCAGGGCAGTGGGCATTATTTAGATTGTTAGACCGAGCAAATATAAGGAAATCGGGTATTCCTGAAAGCTTTAAATTGTCCTTTAACGCAAACGGTTATTTGATTGAATATGATTTGATTGCTGCAAGTACCTATAACCCTTTTCGATTGATGACAAGAATGAGCTTCACATGCCCCAGGAACCTGTAGTGACACGCGCGCCAGTAGGGTTTTTTGGGAAGTTACCAGCAGTCGGTGATTTTGTGCAAAGAAACCTTGAGGTAGGCTTTGT
>JAHRVS010000083.1 GCA_019090565.1 Gammaproteobacteria bacterium | reverse complement strand
CTGTCATCCCACGCACAACCGTTCTGATCTTACGTTCGTACTCTTTGGATGGGTTTGATATGTCTTTGTAATAACCAAAAACTTGCTTGCTAGATACAGCGCGCATCCCTAATTGATAACAATTAATCGCACAGTTGAAATCACTTGGTGAAAAAATGTCCCAGTTATATTGCGCCACCTCCTTCCTGACGGCAAAAAATGAGCCGCTCATTCCAACAATGCTGTTAACTTCTGACTCCATCTGGCGAAGTTTCATTTCATAGCGCACATACAAACCTTCACCTGCTACAGAGCCATCTTGCGAGATAAATCGATCTTCGCTAGAAACCGCACCAACCTCTGGGCTTCCAAACTCTCTGGCAATAGCTTTGAACGCGTCAGAATCCATACGTGTCGCAACGTCAGAAAATATAATGATATCACCTGTCGCAACATCAATGGCTAACGATTGGGCATACTCTTTTCCACGTCGTTCTAGCGCTCTAACCAGTCGGACGCCTTTGCCTGAATATTCCATTACAATTTCATCTGTCGCGTCGTCAGAGCAATCAGACGCTATTAGAATTTCCAGACTGTGGCTAGGGTAATCCATTTTAAGGCAGTCTTCGAGTTTTTCGCGAAGACGCTTTTCTTCATTCCTTGCTGTAATGATCAACGATACCTTCGGTGTAGATTGTGCTTCAGGGTATCGAAGTGGCTTCTTCGGCCAAATAGCCATCACAAGTGGATAAATAAAATAGCTATAAACCGATAAGAATAAGAGAAGAAAAAAAATAAATTCCATAATTTTCAATTCAACATGTATAAAAAAGTAAAGAGTGACCGAAAATAGCTTTAAAACGCAGCACAAGTCATACAGGCAAAACCAACCCGTTACCGCACAATCGTGTTATAAATTTCAGCATATTCGCTCGCCATATTTCGCGCAGAATACCGTTCCTTTACGATAGACTTCGCCAACGCTCCCGCGGTTTTTCGCCAGCCATCATTGGACAGCGCATCCTCAATCGCCTTGGCAAGCATGTCACTATCGCCTGAGTCAACCAGCATCCCAATTTCTGGCTTGCTCACGACTTCAGGCACATCACCAACACGGCTAGCAATGACTGGTTTTCCTGCTGCCATCGCTTCAAGCAAAGCCATGGGCAAACCTTCGTTAAAGGAGGGCAACATAAAAATATCTATATTCGTCAGTATATCCGCTACATCCTCCCGCCTCCCAAGGAAAGTAATTCTTTTTTCTAGTCCCATTTGATGCATCATGCTTTTCAGGTTCGCTTCTTCTGGACCTTCTCCAGCAATGATTAAGTGCCAATCCAATGCGTTAAGCGGCGCCATGCTCAACGCCTTGAATAAAATTTTGTGCCCCTTTTCAATCGTTAAGCTAGAAATACAACCTAACAATAGGGTATCCGTATCCACCATAGGAAACCCGTCAGGGTCTCCAGCGTTCTGGATATCCACTGCCTCTATATCAAACACCTTGGTATTAATCCCGTTTGATATGACATGCACAGTTTTATTTTTTAACCATGGGAAAAGCAACATTTCCTCTTTAACTGGGCGGGACACGGCAACTAAAGCCTTAAAGCGCATCATCACTAAGCTGTCAAGGAAGGCATAAGTTTTCAACAACCAACCGTTATTTTTCCAAAGGTGGTTCGTCGCGATAAGCGGGCATTTTATTTTTGCCAGAAAGAGATAAATATCCTCCTTGTAGCCATGGCTATGAACCAAGTCAATCCCCTCATTTTCTACAAATGCTTGGATGGCGCGAATACACTCAAGGTCGAAACGTTTATCCGCTTTAAATATATGTGCATGAAAGCCTTTTTGCAGGGCCTTACTAAACAAAGCGGGCGTATCATCTCTGCTGTCTTGTATGACACCAATGATCGACTCGTAACCAAAATCACCCAATGACTCTGTCAGCTGAAGAACAACGTTTTCAGCGCCAAGAAACGAACCAGAACTACGAAGGTGCAATACTTTTTTCATTAATCTTCATTACGCTATAGAATTTTTATCCAAATTAGACTTTCGCACCAGGTTTCTAATTAACCCCTGGGCACCTCTAAAATGGTGTTTTTCATGTAAGAGAAAGGAAGCTCTGCAAGAAGGATCGCAGTGTACAAGGCCTACAGAGTGGTTCACAAACTAAACTTTTTGTAACTATTCAAGCATAGCACCGATCCAAAATGCTAAGGGATCGCGCATCCATGAGCAGCATACCAAACCCCCGCAAGCGCATAGCCATCTTTTCTGGTCAATTAGGTGCTGCAACCATAGGGGCTTGCTCAAGCTACCACCTAGGATAATAAGTGAAATATCGTGCTTACCAGGGTGTTCGTATATACTTATCTCATGGGAATACGCTTATACATGTACGCAACTACCAACGGCAAGCCAACCAACCCGTATGCAAAACCTAATACAGCAGGCCATATTATTTCTCTACGAAGTTTGGCCAGCAGCCCTCCTGATATCTTAGTAAGAGACACCCACTTTGAATAGGCGAATTGGTCACTTTATAGAGTCACTGAACCCAGGTGGCGCTGAACAGGTACTCCTTGATCTGTGCATACAGAACAAACAACATGGCGACATCCCTCTAATACTTCACTTCAACCAGCCTTTTTTTATCCAGCGCGCAGCCGAGCTGGGAATAATGCAAATACCTATTCCCGAAGATATCTACCGCACATTCAAGTCTACAAAAACTCTGCCTATTTTTGCATATAAATTTCGACAATTTTTAAAACAACACAACATTGACCTTCTCCATTCTCATCTTTTTGGCCCCATTACCGGTGCTGCCCTTGCCTGCTTTAAATTAATACCCCACATCGGGACACTCCATGATATTTATATGATTGAAGACAAGGTAAGCCGCATACATCTTATTCAAATTGCCGTGATTCTAAACACCCAACTGGTCACAGTCTCTGAACATATGGAGAATTTTTATCGTAATAGAGCAAAATTAAATCACCAACAACTGAGAACAATCTATAACGGCATTGACCCAGCACCTCAAACAAATGATAGGATCAATCAGCCTGATCCACACGAAGAGCTACGTAAAGAGCTAAATATAGGGCAAAAACACATTACACTTATCGCTACCGGCCGCCTCGTTGAGCTAAAGTGTCTGGCCGTGCTGATTCAAGCGATACACCTGCTAAGCCCTAAGATGCTGACCTACCTCAAGGTGATTGTCGTGGGAGAAGGGCCCGAAGAGGGCGCCCTCAAAAACCTCATCGAAACGCTCCACTTGGGAGATACAATCACGCTTACCGGCTACCGTAAAGATATCCCTCAGCTACTGAGCATCAGCGATATCTTTGTTCAGTGCTCTCGAACCGAAGGCCTATCATGCAGTATATTAGAGGCGATTGCCGCACCGCTACCGTGCGTGGTCACGGATGTCGGTGGGAATTCAGAATTGGTAGAAGACGCCGTTAATGGGTATTTAGTACCTGTTAACGATGCCCGCATGCTGGCGACTAGAATAGCCCAATTAATCGACAATAAAGACCTTAGAAAAAGATTTTCTCTGGAAGCACTTCGAAGGTGCCAGAAATATTTTCTAAAGGAACCCAATTATTTGAAATACCACGAACTGTACGATGATTTAACCGTGCCCCACTGATGCAAACACCACGCATCGATTAACAAGTTGCTGGGATTTTTCTAAGTCCAGCCGGGTGCAAGGAAAGACCAAACGAAAAACAAGTATTTACGCGTAGTACATGAATATTGTGAGCCTGATTTTAACCACGTAGAGGCTGAACCAATAGGATTTCAAATAGTTATCAGAGGTTCACGAACATGCCCCTTGGGTAAACATTTAATGCCTGCCTAACATTTAGGCTCTTCAACACTCACTTTCAACGTCAAACTATGCAGGTGTTAAAGGTTTCAGTCTGCAACACAGTCAAAGAGCTGACGTTGAACAACAGGCCCGACTGCCTCGTTATTCTGCTCATCATTAGGGTTCTTGGTTTTTTCACTTTGTAAACATTCGCTGGGCCGCGCTTCGATACCAACATGATACGCCGCAAAGCCCGGCATGACCACTTGGTTAACGGCCATGCCAATAATCCTGCCGTCGAAAGGCGCAATAATTTTGCTCTCGGCATTCGTAATGGGGTCTGACACCGTCCCTAGCAGTGCACCTTTACTAATGTGATCACCCAACTCAACTTGACTAAATAGAATCCCACCCGCATTCGCTCGAAGCCAACGCGACTGATAGTACGTCGGTTCTGGGGCTCCCCAGGAAAACATCCTCGAATACATCCCCTCTGTTTTTAACAAGCTATAAACACTCTTCACGCCCTGCTCAACATGATCAGCCTGCAAACGCATTGACTCACCAGACTCCAGCGTAACGGCAATGATGCCATGTTTTAACGCAGCATGACGGAGCATGCCTGCATCACCATCACTGTGTACGACAACGGTTTCATCAAAGCCATGAGTGAAGTCCACTACATCAGGGTTGCTCATATCTGCCCGCACCTGAAGTAAATTTGTTCGGCGCAAAGAACCCGTATGAAGATCAATCAATCGATCGCAATGTACAATAACTTCATTGAAAAGAGAGTGAGCAATTCGCGCCGCAAGGCTACCCGTTGGATCACCTGGGAACGCCCGGTTTAGATCTCGGCGATCGGGTAAATACCGTGACCCCCGTTGAAAACCCTTCAAATTGACGATGGGTATACCGATAATCTTTCCACTTAATTTTTGAGGCTCAATGTCATACATTACCCTGCG
>JAHRVS010000082.1 GCA_019090565.1 Gammaproteobacteria bacterium | reverse complement strand
TTAATACACTCATGCTCTAAACCTCCGCCGCTGCTTTAACTACTTGAATGGCCGCTTCATCAAAACTAGATGCTGCGATAATGTTCAACCCACTGTCTGCCAACTTTTTGGCGCCCAGCTCTGCATTATTTCCAGCCAATCGAACCACCACTGGAATACTCACGCCCACCTCTTCTACAGCACCAATAACACCGTCTGCAATAAGGTCACAGCGCACAATTCCGCCAAAAATATTCACTAATACTGCCTTCACCTTATCGTCAGATAGGATTATTTTAAACGCTTCTGTAACGCGTTCTTTGGTCGCACCGCCCCCTACGTCTAAGAAATTCGCTGGGTCTCCACCGTGAAGCTTCACAAGATCCATTGTCCCCATCGCCAAACCAGCGCCATTTACCATGCAGCCAATATTGCCATCTAGAGCAACGTAGTTTAAATCCCACTCAGCAGCACGCCTTTCACGCTCATCTTCCTGAGTGGCGTCTTCAATTTCTTTTAAAGCTTTCTGTCTATATAAGGCGTTGCTATCAATATTAATTTTAGCATCAAGACAATGAAGGTTACCTTCAGACGTAATCACCAAAGGATTAATTTCCAACAAAGCTAAATCTTTCTCTTCAAATAATTTCGCTAAGCCCATAAAGATTTTCGTAAACTGCTTAACTTGACCGCTATTCAAGCCTAACTTATAGGCTAACTCCCGTCCCTGGTAGGGCTGAGCACCTACCAAAGGGTTGATGATTGCTTTAAGGATTTTATCAGGCGTCTCTTCTGCAACTTTCTCAATCTCGACACCACCCTCTGTAGAAGCCATGAAGACAACACTGCGCGTAGCGCGATCGACAACAGCACCAAGATAAAGCTCTTGAGCAATATCCGTGCACGCCTCAACCAAAACAGTATTGACGGGCTGCCCGTTTGCATCTGTTTGGTAGGTCACTAAACGTGTTCCCAGAAATTTATTGGCGAAATCTGCAATTTCTGATTCTGAACTCACCAGCTTAACACCGCCTGCTTTCCCTCTACCGCCGGCATGAACCTGAGTTTTGATCACCCATTTGTCACCACCAATCTTTTTCGCTGCCTCAACAGCTTCTGCTGCGGACTGGCACGCGTAACCTTCTGAAACGGGCAGGCCGTACTCTGCAAACAGTTGTTTGCCTTGATACTCATGCAAATTCATGATCGATTTATCCTTGAGATAGTCTTTATATTATTGAAATGACATTTGGTAATGAAAAATATTTACGTCTCGAAACTAGCTAATAGACAATAAACAGATTATTTCTTTTTCCTGCGCCTTTTGGCAATATGCACTGCATTCCCATCCACATCCAGCGCCGCTTCATGCACCGACTCTGACAATGTAGGGTGCCCGAATACCATCAGCTGTAAGTCTTCAGCACTGGCTGCAAACTCCATCGCTATACCGCCTTGCTGTATCAATTCTGAAGCTTGTGGCCCAATAATGTGCATACCTAAAATACGGTCTGTCTCTTCATGAGCAATGATTTTTACCATGCCCACAGTATCATTCGCGGCCATGGCCCTGCCGTTCGCTGCAAAGGGGAAGACCCCGGTCTTATAAGGCTCACCACTGTCCTTCACTTTCTGTTCCGTCGCACCCACCCCAGCGATTTCAGGGTGTGTATAAATTACTCCGGGAATCACATCATAGTTAACTTGCTGCACCTCTCCCGCGATTTTTTCAGCCACCATTATGCCTTCCTCCATCGCCTTGTGTGCTAAAGCAGGGCCGCGCACAACATCACCCACAGCGTAAACGCCCGGCACATCAGTTTCGCAAGCGTTATTTACATAAATAAAGCTTCGCTCATCTAAGTTAACACCGCTATCGCCAGCCAATAGGTTTTCTGTTTGGGGACGGCGCCCTACTGCAACAATGAGCTTATCGACAGTCAGGCTGAGGCTCTCATCACCCAGCGTATAATCAACTTTTACCGCGCCATCCACAAGCTCAGCGCTAGACACCATCGCACCTAGCTTGATATCCATGCCCTGTTTTTTAAATTGCTTATGGGCCTCCTTGGCAATCTGTTGGTCAACAAGAGGCAGGAAATCATCCATGGCCTCCAGAACGACGACTTCAGACCCTAAACGATTCCAGACGCTACCCAGCTCAATACCAATAACACCGGCCCCGATGATGCCAAGCCTAGCGGGAACCTCTGTTAGCTCCAAGGCGCCAGTAGAATCAACAATGTATTCGCCATCAACAGGCGCAGCTTTAATATCAAATGGCGACGAACCGGTAGCTATGATGACATTTTCTGCCTGGATAATTTCTGGCTGACCTTCGGGTGGCGTGAACTCGACCTTTTTCCCCGCCAACAACGTTCCAAAACCTTGAAGCCAATCCACACCATTGGCTTTAAAAAGAGACTGCACACCCGAAGTTAAATTTTTTACTATGGTGTCTTTGCGTTTCATCATGGCGCCCACATCAAAACTGACGTCAGACACATTCACGCCATGCACGGCAAGCCCCTCTTTTGTCTCATGGTACTTGTGAGAGCTTTCCAAAATTGCTTTTGAAGGGATGCAGCCAACATTCAGGCAGGTACCACCTAAAGCGGGCTTTCCTTTATGCGTACGCATTTCGATACAAGCCACACTTTTACCGAGCTGGGCTGCTTTTATCGCTGCCACATAACCCCCAGGCCCCCCACCAATAACTACCACATCGTACTGATTTTTCATTACTATTACCTTCAAAGAATGTGAGCCGTATAAATAGGGAAACGGATGTA
>JAHRVS010000081.1 GCA_019090565.1 Gammaproteobacteria bacterium | reverse complement strand
GACGGGTGCTACGACGGGTACGCCAGACCCTGTCGGTGGTGTTGACCATAAAAGTGATGATATTTATGGTTTGTATTTGACCAGTCACGTCGCCCCTTTGGCTGACGAGGCGGTATGGTACACCCATGACATTAGCGATGATGGATATAGTAAAGGTAGCTATAGCATCACTGATGCCATGTTATATTTGTCGTTCCATGATGACGCTAGAATGGGCCTGTTTGGAGGAAGTGGCGATGACCCCTTGCCCGAGTTGGCTGAAGTTGATTTGCTCGGGCTTCTGAGTGGAACACCCGCAGCGGAAGTAGACAATAGTACCTATACCTACTCGGTTGATGGAGTGGCCTTATTTGATCTGAAGTTTGATGGTGATCTTCATGTGGCCGTTCGCGCTGAGGCCGGCGATTTCTATTTACAGGAATCTCGTCTGCAAGTGCAAGGTGTCGCTGTTGCAGAGCCTGCTTCGTTAGCATTGCTTGGCCTTGGCCTAGTAGGTGTTGCAGCGACTCGAAAACGCCGAAAGGTTTAAGTTTTCAGGTTTTTGTTAAAGGGCCTAGTTAGCAAGTTGTGTTAAGACTTGTCTAAAATGCCTTATTAAAACCTACTGGGCCGACGATGCTCAGTAGGTTTTGGTGGTTTCTCTTTTTTGTGAGCGATTGATTCCTCTCATCTACGCTTTATCCCTCCTTTTTCGCTTGTTTCTCTGACGCCACCCTTGCCCATAATAAAAAAGCCGCAGGCAATACCAATAAGGTCAGCATGACCGTGCTAAACATGCCCCCAATCACGGGTGCAGCAATACGGCTCATCATATCGGAACCAGTGCCGGAGCCTAACAATATAGGCGCCAAGCCAGCGATGTCTACCAGCGCTGTCATCATAATGGGGCGAATGCGTGAGAGAGCACCCTCGCGTATGGCAGTTTGTAATTGGTTTTGGTTGTATTCAGGCTCACCGTGTTTGAGTTTTACCGCACTGCAGGTTTGTTTAAGGTATTGAAGCATGATTATGCTGGTTTCTACCGCGACGCCCGCAAGTGCGATAAGGCCAACCGCTACCGCCACAGAAAAGTTAAAACCCAGGTAGTAAAGCAACCAAATGCTACCAATCATGGAAATGGGTAGCGTAGCGATAATGATCACCACCTCTGCAACACTGCGAGAACTGAAGTAAAGCAGCGTAATAATGATAAGCAGGGTGAGAGGGATGACCACAGTGAGGTTCTCTTTGACTCTTTGCATGTATTCGTACTGACCCGCCCAGGTGATAGAGTAGCCGGCAGGCAATTTGAGTTTCTCCGTGACGACGGCTTGTGCATTGTTGACGTAGGTCCCTACATCTAGGCCGCTGATATCCACAAATACCCAGCCATTAAGGCGGGCATTTTCACTTTTGATACCAGGTGGCCCATCCTCAATGTAAATGTTGGCCACATCTCCGAGGGAAATTCGTTGCCCTAGGGGGGTCACTATCGGCAGTAAAGCCATGTCTTCGGGCGTTCTGCGGTAATGTTGTGGGTAGCGGATGTTGACGGGGTAGCGCTCTGAACCTTCAACGGTATGGGTGACATTCATGCCGCCAATAGCGGTGGCAATCACCTGCTGAATGTCAGCGATATTGAGTCCATACCTTGCTGCGAGTTCACGCTGAATATCTACTTTGATGTAACGCCCACCAGCGACACGCTCGGAATAAACGGAAGCAGTACCAGGAATTTCTTTAATGATGGCTTCTAACTGTTTTCCGATGGCCTCTATTTCAGCCAGATTAGAACCCGCTATTTTTACACCTACGGGGGTTTTAATGCCGGTCGTTAACATATCAATTCGCGTTTTAATGGGCATAACCCAAGCATTGGTAACCCCAGGTAGGCGGATTAACTGATCGAGTTCCTCCTTCAGTCGCTCAGCCGTCATGCTTGGTCGCCATTGTGAGGGGGGTTTTAGCTGGATAAAGGTTTCTATCATGGTCAGTGGCGCTGGGTCAGTGGCCGTTTCGGCACGACCAATTTTACCAAATACGTTTTGAACCTCAGGCACTGTGCGAATAAGTTTGTTGGTCTGTTGTAATAATTGCCGTGCCTTGCCTATTGAGAGGCCGGGGTAAGTGGTGGGCATATACATGAAGTCGCCTTCATCCAAGGGCGGCATGAATTCACTGCCTAACTGGCTGGCAGGAATCATGCTGATTGAAAATACGCTAAGCGCTATGAGTATCGTTGTTTTGGGAAACTGTAATACGACGCGTAAGACAGGATCATAAAGCGTGAGTAAGGCGCGATTTAGTGGGTTGCGAGTTTCTTTAATAATACGCCCGCGAATAAAATACCCCATTAAAACAGGCACCAGGGTGATGGCCAGAATGGACGCGGCGGCAAGGGAGTAAGTTTTGGTGAATGCCAAGGGTGAAAACAATCTCCCTTCCTGGGCCTGCAGGGTAAAAATAGGAACAAAGCTAACGGTAATAATAAGCAGGCTGAAAAAAATGGGTGGGCCAACCTCTGCGGCTGAATCGGCGACTATCTGCCAGCGATTTTCATTGGTGACTTCTTGGCGTTCCATGTGTTTATGCATATTTTCAATGAGCACAATGGCCCCATCAACCATGGCGCCAATGGCGATGGCAATTCCTCCCAGGGACATGATGTTGGCGTTAATGCCTTGAAAATACATAATAATAAATGCGACGAGTATACCGATGGGTAGGCTCACAATGGCGACCATTGCAGAGCGTACATGAAACAAAAATAGCAGGCAGACTAATGCGACCATGAACAACTCTTCACCGAGCTTTTCCCATAGGTTTTTTACCGCCCGCTCAATGAGTAGTGAGCGGTCGTAAACAGGAATAATTTCAACGCCATCGGGTAAACCGGATTTTAGCGTATCCAGTTTGGTTTTTATTTGTTCGATGGTTTTTTGCGCGTTTTCACCAAAACGCATGATGACGATGCCGCCAACGGTTTCTCCTTCACCATTTAATTCGGCAATACCTCGGCGCATCTGTGGGCCAACGGTAATGGTGGCCACGTCTTTTAACAGCAGCGCTGAACCATTTTGTGTAACACCAAGGGGGATATTGCCAAGGTCTGTGGTGTTTTGAATATAGCCTGTGGCCCTGACCATGTACTCGGCTTCCGACATTTCTACCACCGATGCGCCAACTTCCTGATTTCCTCGTTGAATGGCCAGCTGCACGTGGGAAAGGGGGATATCAAAGGCGCGCAATTTGTCTGGTTCTACGATGACCTGGTACTGTTTTACCATGCCTCCCACGGTGGCGACCTCTGAGACACCGGGTACGGTCTGCAGCTCGTATTTTAAAAACCAGTCTTGAATGCTGCGTAATTGACTGATGTCATGCTGCCCGGTGCGATCGATCAACGTATAAAGATAAACCCACCCTACGCCGCTGGCATCAGGACCAAGCTGAGGATTGGCCGTGGCGGGCAATGTGGCTTCGACTTGGTTTAGGTATTCCAATACACGGCTGCGCGCCCAATAAATATCGGTGTCATCATCAAAAATGACGTACACGTAAGAATCGCCAAAAAAAGAATAGCCACGCACATTGGTTGCGCCAGGCACAGAGAGCATGGCTGTGGTAAGAGGGTAAGTGACTTGGTCTTGAACAACTTGAGGGGCTTGCCCAGGATAGTGCGTTTTTATAATAACCTGTACATCAGATAGGTCAGGAATGGCATCAACTGGGGTGTTTCTGATGGCAAAAATACCCGAAATAATAATAATACCGGTGATCGCAAGAACGATAAGGCGATTAGTGATCGACCATCTAATGATACCCTCAATCATCGTTGGTCCCCTTGGTTCGCACTCTTGATGTGGTGTGTTTATTTTGGGGGGTGATGTGAGTGACGAGAAAAAGCCCATCACGAATGATAAATGAAATGTGCACATTCATCCCAACTTTAAGGGCGCTCAGGTCGAGTGCATCATCGACTTTAAAGTCCATGGACATGACAGGGTGTTTCCACTTTTGAATGGCACCATGGCTGATGTTAATGACGCGCTCTTCTAGCGCAATGTTGTTAATGATGCCTTCTACGTCGGCACTTTCTTGTTGAGAACTCTCTTGGGTATGACTGGGTTCTTCCATGCGTTGAAAGTCTGAAAACTTATTGGACTCGGAATCAAGGAGAAATTGAGCAGAAGTCACAACGCGGTCTCCTTCTTTTGCCCCGCGTAATATTTCAATGTTGTTGCTATCAAAGCGACCTGTTTTAACCACCACTGACCTGAAGCGGCCTTGCCCTAGTGCCAAAACGAGACGGTTCATGGCGCCTGTGCGAATAAGGGCTTCTTTGGGTGCGACCAAGGTTTGGTTATTTTTATTTCCATGGATTAGCACTTCAGCAAACATGTTGGGTTTGAGTACGCCGGAGTCATTGATAAAGCGCATGCGTACCTTTACCGTGCGATTCTTTGCATTGACGACGGGGTAAACGTAGTCCACTGCACCGCGCCAAGTTTGACCAGGGAGGTAGTTCAGGGTCATGGTAACGGGGGCGCCGGGTTGCACGAGGGGTGCTTGGCGCTCAAAGACTTCAGCTTCTACCCAGACCTCATCTAGCGAGCCGATGGACATGATGGTTTGCGAGGGCTTTACAAAAAAACCTTCTCTAATGTGAAGCCGGTCGACAACGCCAGAATGGGGAGCGAAAAAAATAACGGTTTGGCTCACTTTTTGGTGCTGTTTTAATTGCGTTAATATGTAGGGGGGGACTTGAAGGGCTTTAAGTCGGTCATCTGCCGCCTGAATTAGTCGCTTGTTCCCCCTGCTCAATGCCAGAAGAAATTCTTCTTGTGCGTTGACCAAGGTGGGGGAATAGAGGGAATAAAGAGCCTGCCCTGCATGAACCTGTTCGCCCGATGATTTTACATACAAGGTCTCAACCCAGCCTTCAGTGCGGGAATGAATGTGGCTGAGTTTATTGCCGTCGTAATTAACGTAACCCACCGTTTTTATATCATTGATGAGTGCTTTTTGCTTGATCAAGACGGTGCGGACACCCAAGTTGTTGATGACCTCTGGGGAAATTCTTATGGTGCCTGAATCTTCCTCGGTAGAGGCGCTGTTATACACCGGGATCAAATTCATTCCCATTGGCGATTTCCCCGGGCTGTCTTTGCGGAAGTTGGGGTCCATCGGTGCGACCCAATATAGTGGCTCGGAGGGTTTTTGATTTTTGGAAAGCTTAGGCTCGGCATCAATGGCTGGAAGTTTGTGCGCTAGAAGAGTGATGCCGCCTCCCAAAGACAAGCCGATCGTAAAGACGATCAGTGTGCGGGTGATGTTATTCATAGCGCTTTTCCTTTGCGGAACGGCCTTGGCCCGTGAAAAAATAATTTAATTGGGCGATGGTTTTTTGTTTTTCAGTCTGAATGGAAAGATAGTCTATTTGTGCGTTGAGTTCAGCGATACGAGATCGCATTACTTCTGAGAAGTCGCCCACGTCATTGGTATAGGCGTTGATCGAAGCTTCGCTTTGTTCCTGCATTTGCGGTAAAAGCCGAGTTTGATAAATGCCTTGGCGCTCATTAAGGTGCCCGAGCTGTACCTGGGTGACTTCCAGCTGTGTATAAAGGTGACGCAGTTTGAGTACTTTCTGCATTTTCAATGATTCGGCGTGGTTGGCTGCAGCCCTGACTTCATTGGCTGAGCGGGTGTGGCGAAGGACAGGCAAATCAAAGTCAACTTCCAGTGACAGGAGGTCGGCGCGCTCAAGCCCGCTAGGAGCATCGTCCCTAAACCCATAAGAAAGGCCCAGGCCAAACTGGGGGCGGTGGCTTTGTTCTGCCAGCCGGATGGCAGTCTGGCTGGCATGAATGTGCTCATCGAGCGCGAGGACAGAGGGGTGTAGAGTTAGTTTGCCAGAGGCTTTAAGGTTGCTTTGGGTTTGTGCGTCCATAGTTGCTTCTATTATAGGCATGGTCCTGGAGAGATAATAAATGGGTGCATTGTTGGCTGAGCGCTTTCCAGGCTGAAATCTGAAAGCGTGCTTATCGTTAATCCAGCTGCTTAGTTTGATGAGGCCTTCATCTCGTTGTTGTTGTAAGTGCACTGCGCGGCTATCGAGTCGGGTTAGCTCGAGCTGAGCCCGTACCACGTCCTGCTGATGAGTCATTCCAAGCGCGCTGGCGTATTTTGATTGTGCGATATCAATAAGTTGTTCAAATAAAGGTCGATTCTTAATGATGAGCGCAAGTGTCTCTTGCGTCGAATAGGTGTCCAGCCAAGCATGACTTACGTTTAATCGAAGTTGAGCGCGGTGATTTTGACGCTGGTGGGGCATCGCTTCGCTGAGCTGACTGAATTTTTTCCTTTTTAGGTGCTGGGTTTGTCCTCGTGGGAATGTTTGTCTTACGCCGGCTTTTAGTTGAGTCATTGCTTCTTGATTAGAATCGAAACTATCGCTGGCTAAATTGGCAATGCCAACTTTGAACTGTGGGGCAGGCAGCTGCGAGGCCATTGCTGACTTAGCAAGTAGCGCTTTTTGCTGAAAGGCGTTGCCTGCCAACCAAGGGTCATTCTGAATGCTGATGTGAATGGCATGGTTTAACCGTAAGGGTTGATGGTATTCGCTTTCCTGTTGCGTAGGTTTGCTTTGATTGGCTTGCGCTGGGCCAAGGGCGATGGCATTAATTAGGAGAGCGCAAGTAAAGCCACCTACTTTGTAGGGCCTGATTGATGCGAGCAAAGTGGTAGGGTGTTTGAACATATTGTTCTCGCAGCTATGGGGCCATTCTGATGATCACCCCAGTTAAGGGAGTAGACCAGATAGAGTGTACAGGTATGATGCGCGATTTTGGTAAGAGTTCCCTATTTATGGGCGTGTGTGGGTGTGCGTGGGCGTACGGATTTACTTAGGAGAGTGAATGCTACCATATTGTGAGCGACGCGGGATTTAGGTGCTGGGTTGGGGTGTTTGTGGCCTGACTTCTTTTAAGAGGGCCGCTGGCGTAAAAATAATGACGCTTTCGCAGCTGAGAAGCCTGTTTTTTGAAAAATCTAAATTACCGTCAAAAATTAATTTTTACGGATTTGAACTTAGTTTTTTCCGCTAAGTATCATTTCAAGTAGGGTGATGGGTTTTTTTATGCGTAGATGATATTAATAATGCCTTGTAAATATAATTTATTTATTCTGGTAAAATTCGGTTACAAAAAATAAATCAAAGATACGATAAACCCACCTTGTTGCCCTAGCGAACTTTTCTCATTGAGCTATAAATATTGAACCGAATAAGTAAGCAGGCAGGAGATGTAGATATGGCAAGTTATGGTGGGTCAATTAGTCCAGAAGAGTCAAAAAATAGTTTTTTTTCCTATGAAGGCGAAGAGGGGAATAATGTCTCCGCAAAAAGCGACGTGCGTCAAAAGCTCAGTGCTGACGTGGAGGCTTTTTTAAAGCTCGGCGGAGAAATCAAGCATGTAAGCATGGGGGTTACGAGTGATCCGCCTAAGCGACCCGAGTCAAATTATGGTCGTCGGCCGATTTAATTTTTCTGGCGCTTCTAATTAGTCAATTATTTAACGCTTTTGTTTTTATTTTTCCCCACAGATAGTTTGAATGGCCTGTGGTAATAAAACGAGTTTGTTTATCTCCCTTCCTGGTCTGAATTTTTCAGACCATTTTTTTTTCTTTGAATTAAACCAAATGGTTTTTATCCCTAAAGATTCCGCGGCAAAAATATCGTGCTGGGGATGGTCCCCTACATGGATGCATTCTTGTGGTTTTATCTTTGCATCACTGAGAAGTGCTTGGAACATCTTTGTGTCAGGCTTTGCAGCACCGACAGATTCTGCTGAATAGAAATAATCAATCATCGGGCTTAAGCCCGTGGCGATCATGTCTGCATTGCCGTTGGTCAGTGCGGCAATCTGGTATTTTGACTTCAGGTATTTGAGGGTAACCAACGCATCGTCAAAGTAGCGAACTTGATTACGTTTTTCAAAAAACACATTGAACGCTTTTTCGGAATAGGCGTGTGCCTCACTGTTAGAGTATGCGTTTTCAGCAAACAAACGACGAAGAACTTCTTTACGAATAAATGTTAAGTCATAATCTCGACTTGAGTGGTCGCTAGCAACTTCAGCCCTGAGGATGAGGTAGCGCCCGCTTGACGCATTTTCTGCAACAGTGGGGTGGTAGCAGGCAATCCAGTCGTGCATTGCCTGCTGGGCGGCGATAATAGCTTGTTGGCCATCCCACAGCGTGTCGTCAAGATCGAAGCTGATAAGTTTTATCATAATTTAACAGTGGGCGTGTAATGCGTGGGGATTGCGTGCTGCAGATTGACGCTTGGAGTAGGCGCCTCTTTTAGAGGCGCGCTATAGCTTGGCAACAAATACCAAGGTAAGCCCCATTATGATAGCGCATGTACCAGTGCCTTTGAGAGCGAGGCGCCCACCATGTCGCCGATGTATTCAGCGAACAAGGTGCCAAGCTTTGGATGAAAGCGGTCTTCGTCTTCGCTGCCGAGGGCTACGCAGGCAGTGAGATTTTTTTCTTTAATGGGGATAATGATTGCAGAGCGAATCGCTTTGTAGTTGTCAGGAAATAAAAACTTGTACTCAGTTTCACGCAGGTGACCACAAAAAACTTGTTCAATGTTCATCAGTCCAGGAACTTGTTTTCGCGCAACGGTTGAGTCTGCCATTAGGAGTGCGTCGCTAGAGGATAAACGTGGTTGGTCAAATAAAATCAACCCGTAACCTTCAGCTTTAAAATCTTCGACCAATACCTTTTTAAGCGCATGAACCTGTTCGTTAAAGCAAGGGCTCTGGCTCAGGCACAGTGATAGCTTGCGAGTTTTCTCAAAGAGCTGATCGTTATTGCGTGCATTTTCAAGTAATTCTGCAACGTGTCGGCGCAGGGTCTCATTTTGCCCTCTCAGCGTAGAGACCTGGTGCTCAATCAGAGAGTGGGTGCCATGGATGTCATGAGGGATGGAGAGGGCGGCCAAGGTGGCTGGATTTTTTTCAAAGAAGCCCTTATTTTCTAATAAATATGCACAGACCTCTTCAGCACTGAGGGGTTGTTGGCGACTCATAGATTTATTTTTCCTTCAAAGACAAATTCCGCAGGGCCTGTCATGAATACCTTGTGATAGTGCCCACCTTGGCTTTTATTGTAATTAATGATCAGCGACCCTCCCGGAAGATCTACCGTTACAGGGCTTTGCAACAAGTCCCGTTCCACGCCAATGACAACCGCTGCACAGGCACCGGTTCCGCAGGCCAGTGTTTCGCCCGCGCCACGCTCGTAAACACGAAGTTTAATGTGGTTGCGGTTCACGACTTCCATAAAGCCAATGTTTGCGCTATTTGGAAAATCAGGGTGGTGGCTTAATAGTGAACCAATGTTCTCCACGGGGGTGTTTGCGACATCGTTAACGCAGAGTACGCGATGGGGGTTGCCCATAGAGACGACACCGAGGCTGTAGGACTGGCTTTGGCCTGCCGTATTGATTGTTAGTGGGTAGCTGAGCTGCTGCTTGGGCGCAGTAAATGGGACTTTTTCGGGGGCGAGCAGGGGTTCTCCCATATCAACCCTGACCTGCTGGCCTTGTTCGATATGGAGCTCGATGTTGGCATTCATGGTTTCAACGTGAATGGTCTGCTTGTGGGTCAGGCGCTTTTTCTGCACGTAGAGCGCGAAGCAGCGAGCACCATTGCCGCATTGTTCCACCTCACTGCCATCGGCATTGAAAATACGGTAGCGGAAATCCATATCAGGCTGTTGAGGAGGCTCCACCAATAAAACTTGGTCGCAGCCGACCCCCAGCTGCCGGTTAGAGATCAAGCGGACCTGATCTTCCGATAAGTGAATGTCCTGTGTGACACCATCGAGGACGACGAAGTCATTGCCCAGGCCGTGCATTTTGGTGAAAGCTAAGTTCATGTTTTTTCTTGTATTGGCTGACTGGGCCTACCCTGATAAAGGGAGCAAGCCTCTCTATCAGGGTAGGAGAGATTCGCCCGTTAACTGCTCTTTAATGGTTTCCCGTTTTCGAATTAGGTAGTGTTTTTCATTGTCTACCATGATTTCGGCGGGCCGGTTTCGACTATTGTAGTTCGAACTCATGGTAAAGCCATAGGCACCCGCTGAGCGCACTGCGAGCAAATCGCCGGGTTCAATGGAAAGTTCGCGGTCTTTTCCTAGGTAGTCACCGGTCTCACAGATGGGACCGACAATATCGTAGGACGACGTTTTTTCACTTGAGCGCTTCGTAACCGGAATAATAGCCTGCCACGCTTGGTAAAGCGATGGGCGGATCAAGTCGTTCATTGCCGCGTCAACAATGGCAAAATTTTTGTCTTCACTTTCTTTAATGAACTCCACCTCTGTGACGAGGATGCCCGCATTGGCAGCAATTGCTCGGCCCGGCTCCATAATGACTTCGAGGCCGGTGGGGGCGATTTTTTTCAGTACAGCGCTTGCATACTGGGCTGGCTCTGGGGGTGTTTCATTGTCATAACGTACGCCAAGGCCTCCACCAATATCCAGGTGTTTGATAGTGAACCCTTCCTGTTCGAGTTGCTGATGCAGGCCTAGTATGCGATCTAGTGCATCGAGAAAGGGCTGTAGCTGGGTGAGCTGCGAACCGATGTGGCAATCAATCCCAATTACATCTAGGTGTGCGAACGCAGCGGCCTGCTTGAATGCGTCGAGAGCTTGGTCTGAGGAGATGCCAAACTTGTTTTCTTTTAAGCCGGTGGAGATATAAGGATGGGTTTTCGGGTCGACATCGGGATTAATGCGCAAGGAAATAGCGGCTTGAACCCCTAAGGTTTTTGCAACGTTGTTGATACGAGTCAGTTCGGGAATTGATTCCACGTTAAAGCAATGAATGCCCACCTCTAAAGCTCGGCGGATTTCGTGGGTTTGCTTGCCTACACCGGAAAATACGATTTTAGTGGGGTCACCGCCAGCGACCAATACACGCTCAAGCTCCCCAATAGAGACAATGTCAAAGCCAGAGCCGAGGCGACTAAGCAGGTTTAAAACGGCGATGTTGGAGTTGGCTTTTACGGCATAGCAAATTTTATGAGGGTAATCGCCAAAGGCGTCGTCGAAGGCATGCCAGTGACGTTCGAGCGTGGCGCGGGAATAGACATAGCAGGGTGTGCCGTAGGTATTTGCTAGGTCGGCAATGGCGCAGCCTTCGGCAAAAAGTGAGGATGTTTGGTAATTAAAATGGTCCATAAATCACGCTTATAAAAGTTTGAATATCAAGGGTGGTCGCCAAGGGCACGCTATTTTTGGCCGACGGGCGAAGGGTCTTGTTGCACCGTTGCTGCATTTTTTGTTGGTGAAGGCGCTTCCAATCCAGCTGCTCTGAGAGGGCCCTTTTGGCCGCAGGCGGCGCTAGCCAGCAGGCATAAAAGCAGGCCTGTTTTAAATAATAAAGTGGGCACGGTTCATCTCTCTGAATTTTAGGCGCGAGAGGTCATGTGCTGTCGCGCCAAGCATAGGCCGCTAAGTATACGCTGGGGTTTCAATCTGTGCACCGGGGAATGGCAAAAATTGCGCTTCGGCTTGGCACTATGGGTGCAATCCCGCGGCAGGTTGTTGAAATTTTCACAATAGAGCGAAATAGTAGGCAAAGTTGAACGAAGGTGTGAAAGGTCTAGGGTAGCGTTGCGCGGGAGGCCAGCGTAGAGTTTGAATCTGTAATTGAGAGCGCTTAGGCGAAGGCCGATAGGTGCCCTAAACAGCAAAAAGCGCTTGGTTAAGCGCGTGCTCCAGCTTGAACTTAAATTGAAAGTATTGGTTGATAGAAAAAAAACTATTTTGACCTAGTTTGTGCTGGATGCTGGAAAGGTTCAAGTCAGTAATGTAGCAGGGGTAGCGACCCTGGTTTTTGCGATGCTGGAGAATATGCCGACTCACTGCGTTAAACAGCTCTTTTCCATACTCAACTTGGGTGAAAGCGGTGCCTTCGCAAAAAATTGAGAACACTACGTTGCCGGTGGCATCCAGTTCGGCAACGGCGTGCACATCGTAATAGTGCTCGCTAGCGGCTTTTGGTGACGGGGTTCTGGCCTCTAAAAATTGGCGATGACTTCCCTTTTGGTCGCAAATCTTGAAAAACTGCAATCGGGGGTTTCGTTTAGAAAGGCTTGGGTCTGCGGATTCAGTGGCAAGTCGATAAAGGGTGGTATGGGTGAAGTGTTGTAGCTGAGACACAAGGCTGTTTTCATCGCCACTGTAGACCAAGCCAAAATACAAAGCGCCACCGAAATCCGTGAAATAGATTTCGGTATGGAGAGGGCCGGTGCGGTAAAAGGCCTGCAGTAAGTTGGCCTCGTTGTGATGGCTGATTAGTTTTAGCGTCGGAAGGGAGTCGGTGTCGCGGTCGATGGTGATCGGGCTAAAAGTGCCTTGGGGTTTATTGAGGGCATCCAATAGCCATTTTTCGCTTTGAAAGCTTTCCATCCAGGGGCTTTCTGCTTGCAGGTGCAATAAGTGGTAGGTGCGATCAATCTCTAGGATGTAGCGTGCGTTCTGCCTTCGTTTATAGTGGGTGACCACATCATCAATTAATTGATGGACACGGTCGGCAATGGATTTTCCTCGGCTTGCGTTGAAACACTGAACGGTCAGCTCAGGAAAGGGGGGCGTTTCATTTTGAGCTGGAGGCTGTGGATGGCTTTGCAAATAATCCAACAAACAATTGAGCACGGCATTTTCACCCACAAAGCGTTTCGTGAAAATTTCTCCCCAACTATTGATATCAAGTTGGTCGACACTGAGAGTCAAATTGTCTTTTAGGCCGCTGTAGGAGAAAGGGTCTGTGCGCACACTGAGGCGGCTGAAACCTTTTTGTCTGGCCATAGAAAAGGGGTCGAGGCCCACATTCAGAAACAGAGCGCTGTGTACGACTTCGGCATTGTGCTCGAAGCGATTGAGTGTTTTGCGGTAGGTATCGAGAGGAAATGTTTTCTCAAAACTTTGAATCAGTTTCAGTAACTCTTGTCGATCTAAGTCGCTGGGTGAGGCATGGATGGAAACGCGTGAGTTTGCATCCATGATGCGATTAAAGTAACACCAGGCCAAGAGTTCAAGAAAAGACTGTGAGCGTTTTAAAGGTCGGCATGATGCCAGTTGCTCAATGCTCTGCTGGCCTAAATACAAAGCCCAGGAGTGAGTGCTTTCGTTATTCGGATTGGGGGCATCATAATAAAATGTCAGCAGGTCTTCGGTGACATGTTTGGTGATGTTCGGGTTCACCAGTTCGAGCTTGCCCCCTTTGCGTTCAAACGCGGCATACAGTTTTCGGCCCAAGGTCACCATGTCTTGCTGATTGATGGTGAAATCTTTGTCTGTTTTATCGTATTGCTGAGCAAAATTTGCTAGAAATCGATAGCTGTGGGTGAGCTGTGTGACCAGGGCTTCGCGCTCTTGAATGACCGATTGAATATTCCAGCGGTAACGCCGATCTAACTGCTTTATCAGGCCTGAATCCCATTGCCATTCGCTTACCAGCTTAGACAGCAGCTTTTCCCGCCATGAGCGTTGCGAGGTACGAGGTTTGCTAAGAGCGATATTGGTTTTAAAATAGAGGCAGCGGCGAACCAATTCCAAGCGTTCGGGCTCATTGCTACCCTGTAAGTATTTTTCGAGTTTGCGATAGACCATGATGTAAGGGTCTAACTCATCGATATCAAGACGGTTTTCATAGATGGCTTGTTTGTATTCGGCACTCAAAAAGCCCACATCAGGAAATTCTTTAGCGTAGGCCTCGGTGAGGCCAATTTTGAGTATGGATTTGTGGGCTGCGTCGACGCCTTTGTAGAGTTGCCACATACCGGCACCGATAAACTCCCCCGCAGGGATTTTATCGGTATTGCCAAAGTCGATAGACTCGGTATCACGAATGTACCGTTTGTTAATCAGGGTGCTCGTCATTTCGGTGTAGCGGGAATTTTCTTCCGGTGGGATCAGCCACCAAATTGGGTAGCGCCCAGCAAGGAGCAAGGCCGTACGGTAAAATTCATCCAGCAGTAAGTAGTGCTGGGACGAACCGCAGTCTTCGGTGGACAAACCCTGACGTAAACCCAGGCGAAATTTCTCGCTATCCATCAAAAAGAAGTTGGCTTCGAGTCGCAGGTCATTGCCCCATCGACTGATAAGGTTTAGTTTTTCTTCAAGTAGCTCCAGCTCGTGGCTCATGAGTGTATTGCTGTGGCAAATCCAAATATCGAGATCGCTGGAGTTCGATTGCGCGATGGTGCCCGTACTACCCATAAGGAAAACACTGTGAATATCCCCGTAAGTTTGATGGCGTGGGTTATGGCGAAAGCTTCGCGATAGCCCACGCGCTTGCTGCAGAGCAACCCTGTCGGGCTTGTAGCCCACCACGCCTGCTGGGGCGTCTTTGTTGACGTAGCCAGGAAACAGAGGATGGTTGACGTGCAGAAGCAGGGGTAGCAATTCAAGGAAATGCTTCTGTCTAGTCGTTTGCAAAGACAGCGCGCGCGCAATGCGTTCCGCGTTGGCGCTTAAAAAGCGGCGCTTAATTTCGCGAAGGACTTTACGGTCAATGTCCCTCTCGTTAAAAGAGAGGGCTTGGGATAGTGGGGCAGCCATCCCCTGATTATAGTTGGGCTAAACCAGTGGCGAGGGTTCTATTATGTGTTCTTTCTTTACCCGGATTTCACCGGGTGAGTATTTGCCTGTGTCTGTGCTCGGGCTAGGCGATGATTGTTTCTACGCCTTGCTCGCTGCCTAGCAACAGCACATCAGCGGGGCGCTGAGCAAACAGCCCATTGGTCACGACGCCGGTAATGTTGTTGATCTCCTGCTCAAGCCTTTCTGGGTTGGTGATATTCAGGTTGTAGACATCGAGAATGATATTACCGTTATCGGTCACGAAATCTTCACGGTAGACCGGGTCCCCTTCCAGTTTTACCATTGCTCGTCCGACATGGCTGCGGGCCATAGGCAGGACCTCAATGGGCAGGGGGAAGCCACCCAAGATGGGTACCAATTTTGATTTGTCTGCGATACAGATGAATTTCTCGGCCACTGCGGCAATGATCTTTTCTCGGGTTAGCGCGCCGCCGCCGCCCTTTATCAATGCGAGTTCAGCATTGGCTTCATCTGCGCCATCGACGTATACCGGCACGCTATCCACAGCATTTAAGTCGTAGACGGGGATGCCGTGGGACTTCAAGCGTTCAGCGGAAGCTACGGAGCTTGCCACAGCCCCATCAAACAGGTGTTTCATGTCGGCCAGTGCGTCGATAAAGAAATTGGCCGTGGAGCCCGTGCCAACACCAATTATGGGCACATCTTTCACGTATTCAATTGCGGCGAGAGCCACTGCTTTTTTCATTTCGTCTTGGGTCATGGGAATCCTGATGAAAAGAGGAATAAATAAGGTTAGAATCGCTAATTATATTATCAACGCTACTATTTTCTCATGCCAACCAAGTATATAAAACAGATTTTAAGCGCCCGTGTTTATGATGTGGCGGAACAGACCCCTGTTGACGAAGCAAGGTTCCTCTCTGCGCGCCTTGATAATCGCGTTTTATTGAAGCGCGAAGACTTGCAGCCGGTGCATTCGTTTAAGCTTCGCGGTGCCTACAACCATATGGTAAAGCTCTCCGTGGAGGAAAAGTCACGGGGAGTGATTGCGGCTTCTGCAGGCAACCACGCGCAGGGGGTGGCTTACAGTGCGCAAAAGTTAGGGATTCAGTCGGTGATTGTCATGCCTGAGACAACGCCAGATACCAAAGTGCGAGCAGTAAAAAGCTTTGGTTCTAAGGCCATCCTGCACGGCGACACCTTCGATGAAGCGTGTGCCCATGCGATGGTCATGGCGCAAGAAAAAGGTTATGCCTTTATTCACCCCTATGACGACAGTGATGTGATTGCCGGTCAAGGTACCATTGGCATGGAGCTGTTGCAGCAGGTGCCTGATCAGCTCGACGCGATATTTATTCCTGTAGGTGGAGGCGGTTTAATTGCAGGCATCAGTGCCTTTGTTAAGTACTTGCGTCCTGAGGTCAAAGTAATTGGGGTCGAAGCAGAAGATTCTGCTTGTTTCGCTGCAGCATTAAAGAAAAACCGACGGGTGGTCTTACCCGAAGTGGGTATATTTGCCGACGGTGTGGCGGTAGCCCAGATTGGCAAAGAAACCTTTCGTGTGGCGCGGCAGTGTGTGGATGAAGTCATTACCGTGAATACCGATGAAATTTGCGCCAGCATCAAAGATATCTTTGATGATACGCGCTCCATCACCGAGCCCGCCGGAGCACTTGCCGTCGCGGGTTTGAAAAAATATGTGCAGCGCGAAGGGGCGAGCAAGCAAACGTTGGTGGCCATTAACAGCGGGGCCAATACCAATTTTGATCGCCTGCGGCACATTTCAGAGCGGGCCGAGCTAGGTGAGAACCGTGAAGCTATCCTAGCCGTAACAATTCTCGAAACCCCAGGCAGCTTTCGACGCTTCTGTCGTCTTTTGGGCAAAATCAATATTTCCGAATTTAACTACCGGTACTCCGACAGTAGCGAAGCGCAAGTATTTGCCGGCTTGCAGATACGTGATGCTGATGACCGGCAAGCGATTATCAAAAAGTTGCGTGATAAGAATTATGCCACCGAAGACCTCTCTGATAACGAAATGGCCAAGTTGCACATTCGGCACATGGTGGGAGGCAGGCATGCCAATATCGGAGAAGAGCTACTCTACCGCGTCGAATTCCCTGAGCGTCCAGGTGCCCTGATGGCCTTTTTGATAAGTCTGGGTGAAAAATGGAACATCAGTTTGTTTCATTATCGTAACCATGGCGCAGCCTATGGGCGTGTATTGGTAGGCTTTCAAGCGGCTAAACG
>JAHRVS010000080.1 GCA_019090565.1 Gammaproteobacteria bacterium | reverse complement strand
CGCTACCAAACTCATTGATAGCAGTGACCGCTAGCGTGTTGGATATGAAAGGGGAAGGGTGCAAGCCACGCCCTTGTTCTTCCAATAAAACCACTAAGTCTACCCAGTTTAGGCCGCTTCCTCCTAGCGCTTCTGGGGTGGTCAAACCAAGCCAGCCTAGGTTGGCAGCCTTCTGCCAAAGTTCAGTGTCATAGCCAATTTGGGTGGCGCTAACGCGCCGTACGTCCGGCATAGAGCTTTCTTGATTAAGAAGCTTGCGGACCTGATCCCTGAGGATGTCTTGCTCCTCCGTAAAGCCAAAATTCATTTGGATTAACCTCGTCATGAAAGTAATTAAGGCCGTTGAGCATATAGAGGTGGTTCTAGTGACAGCAAGGTTGTAAGCGGACGAGTGGCGCGTAAAAGCAGTAGCGTGGGGTGATTTTTACGCGAACAAGCAAGTTTTATGACGTTTTTGGAGATAAATTCAAGCAAATAGGTCTTTCCTGGGTGTTTGCCATTTAATGGTGCTCTCGGCAATGGATGGGAGTAAGGTTGATTAGTGGTTGTTCAACAGGCTGACGAGATAATGCTGGTACTGCCTCTGACGTATTAAAACTGGGCCAAAAATATTTAGCCTCCCTGGGCGAAAATCTCTGCTTTTCAGCCCAGTTTTGCCTTGTACCTGGCCCGATACTGCAAATTCCATCAGCCCATTAGGGGCGGCAACCCATCTTTTGAGAAACCAACCTTTTGGTTATAAAGAACCTTTTTTGATGATAAAAAAGGTAGAATTATTTTGGTGTCTATTAACGAGGAAAAACCAATGTTAGACGTAAGCAGTTATTTCGAAGGGAAGGTTAAATCAATAGGGTTTGATACGGATACCCTGCCCGCGACGGTAGGCGTGATGAGCTCCGGTGAGTACACATTTGGTACAAGTAAATTTGAGAGAATGACGGTTATTACTGGCGCTTTAATTGTAAAACTGCCGGGTGAGGGGTTGTGGCAAGAGTATGGCGCCGGTGACAGCTTTACTGTGGAGGCAAATGAAGAGTTTCAACTAAAGGTCGCTAGTGATACCTCATACCTGTGTACATATGGCTAGTTTGGCTATTAACTAAGGTCTGAATAGTTACGTCTGCGCTCCACTGTCGCAGGCCATGATGCATAAGGGGAATAAAGAGTGGGGCGATTTCGCCCCACTCTTAGTATTTGCTTGGGCTAAAGGCGACTAGCCTTGGCTTTTAGCTCAGGATTTTTGAAACGACCTTCAGTATTTTCACAACGACCTTAGGGTAAGGGTTGTTCATTAACGGGGCTGGGGATAAGGCGCCTTGGAATATAACGCTTTTCTTGTGAGAGAACTCCAAGAAGCCCGCATGACCATGGTAGCCACCGAGTCCGCTTGGCCCAATACCACCAAAAGCCATTTTTTCATTGGCAAAATGCAGCATGGTTTCATTTACACAGGCACCGCCTGAGATTGTACGGCTCAATACTTCTTCGGCCTGCTTTTTGTTCTGATCAAAATAGTAGAGTGCGAGTGGACGTGGCCGCTCGTTTACAAAGCGAATGGCTTCATCAATATCGCGGTAAGTGATAACGGGTAGTACAGGCCCAAATATTTCTTCCTGCATGATGTTGCTGTCAGGGTCAACATTTAGAAGCAGTGTGGGGGGAATGATTCGAGTGCCTTCAGCAATGACGGTATCGGTCGGATTGACTTGTACAGCCTGTGCGCCGCGATCTTGCGCATCTTTTATGAGGTTTGTAATACGCGTGAAGTGGCGATCGTTGACGATCCAGCTGATATCATTGTTGTTATCAAGAGTTGGATAACGTTTTGCGAGCTTTTCTTGAAAAGTACTGACTAACTCATCAACTTTAGATTCATGAACAAGAATGTAATCCGGTGCAATGCAGGTTTGCCCAGAGTTCATGAATTTACCCATCATAATACGGTCGACTGCTTTCGCAATAGGGTAATTGGAGTTGATGATAGTGGGTGACTTTCCGCCCAGTTCAAGCGTGACGGGTGTTAGGTTTTCAGCAGCGGCTTTCATGACAATTTTGCCCACGTGGGTGCTGCCGGTGTAAACAATGTGGTCAAATGGTAATTGCGTAAAGTTGCTTGCAACTTCTACATCGCCAGTAACAACGCTGATGTAGGATTCGTCAAAGGTGCTCGCAATCATCTTTTTAACGACTTCGCCAGTTTTTGGTGTCAGGTCAGATGGCTTGATGACGGCGCTGTTTCCCGCGGCAATGACGCCAATAAGTGGGGATAAAACTAGCAGAACAGGGTAATTCCACGCGCCCATTATGCCAATGACGCCTTTTGGCTGATAAATAACGCGGCTTTTTGCCATGCCCGCACTGATGCTACGGCCCGGGTTGGAGGGCTTCATCCACTTTTTCAGGTGAGATTTTGTAGCAACAATTTCATTAAGAACACTTACTACTTCAGTAATCCAAGTTTCGGTATCACTACGATGACCAAAATCAGCTTGAACCGCAGCTACAATCTCTTCTTTGTATTCGCCTATCGCTTTTTTGAGTTTATTCAGGGCTTCAATGCGCTGTTTATAGTCAGGGGCGCCATTGTCTAAGAATGCTGTTTGCTGCTGCTGTAGGATAGGTAAAAGGGGGTTGCCGACTTCGGCTGCTGCGACTGGTTGTGGATTGTTCACAAAAGTGCTCCTGAATATTATTATTTGCAGTTGATCCCGCTGTTGTTTAACTAGCAGGTCGGTAAAGCGCTATAAACTAAATTATTCGCTGCGTTATTAAAAGCGCTTATGCGAGTTAATTGCTCAAGATAACAGAGATGGTGCGCAATGCCAACTCAATGCGTAAAAGCCCGTCAAATGCCCTGTCGGGCGATAGTAGGGTGAGCGGTTGATTATTGAGGGTTTGGCCAAGTTTGAAGCATAAGCAGATGAAATAACTGGCCTTTATAACTGAGTATGGCGCCTTTCTTGGTGATGGCTCTGATTATTAACCCGTCACTTAGCGTGGTGCCTTCTCTCAGATTTCGACCGTTAATAATCACGGTGCGTTTATCAGCGTGAGGGGCGTACCAATGAGATTCATAGCTAAGAGCGGGAATGGTATCTCGTGTTCTAGCCGGCAACTCAGTGATATGAGGCGTGTCTACAAGGCGCTGAGGGGGCTGATTAACAGGCGCTTTGATTGTTTCGTCAACATTTATGCTTGCCTTTTTGTCACCGCGATAGGGCAAAGGGTGTGCGCTGTCGGCAAAAGTAGGGTGATAGCCTGGCGTAGCGATTACTTTTGGCTGGGTTGCCAAGTTTAAAGTTGAATCTGCATTATCTATATAAGTAGTTGGATTATTGTTTACATCCTCTTCGTTTGTTGGTGATATTTCAGAGGAGAAAGGGATGAGAGGGTGATTTTGGGGGGTACCGTTTATTGGTGGGGACTGGGGCGCTATAGCATTGAACACGAATAGACACGCAGCAATCAGTAACAGGGCAAGGGTAATGTACAGACTAATAGGTGGGTTGGCACCTTGATGGGTGTTTTGTTTCGAACTCGATAAAAGCGCACGGGTTTCAGCTGCTTGGTTTTCTAAGTCCGATTTTCTGAGCGCCTCTAGTATGAGCGACATTCGTTAGCCTGTTTCGCTTAGGTCGGTTAGCAGCGGCGAAGAGGAGCCGTTCAAGTTATTAATTGTGATGATTGTCTCCGGTCCTGCTAAGCCATCTGGCTCAAGCCCCGTCTCTTTCTGGAAGAGGCGAATTTGTTTGTCGATGGGCGCAATAAAAATAGGTATGTTGGTGCTGGGTTTGCTTGAAGCGATGTTAAGCGTTTCTCTGAACCACTGGATTGACTGGGCTGAGCTGTTTGCATCGATGGCCTCAGAATATTGAAACGGAGGCCTCCATAGAAGCTCAAACCTTCCTGTCCACGCTGACTTTAATTGCTCCAAACTAATCAGTTGATTGTTCCCAGAAACAAACAGCTGCGCCTCTTGCCGCGCCACTTTATTGATGGTCGCAACGTAGGGTTCGCCATTGCTATTGACTAAGCGGATGACTGCGGGGCGATTCAGTTTTATAAGGTATTCCAGCGACTGCTTGCCCTGGAAGCACCTTAGGGAGTGGTGTTCGGCAATAAGGCAGAAGTCATCACCCGGTTTTAGCTGGGTGTCGATATTCCAGCGGGCAAGCAAGGCTTGTCTGGCGGCTAGAGTAAGTTGTTCAATCGGGATTGTTTCTAGTTCTGAGGTAACTGTATTTGACGCAAAGGGGGTGGCGGGTGCAATCTGTACCGATTGATCAGTGATCTCGGGTGTATTGTGCGCGGGGGACCTAGTTTCATGGATTGATAGGGGGCGCTGCAATGTTCCACTCAGAGGCACAGAGTGAGCGTTGTTGACAGAGCTGTGTTTCGCAATTTGTGGCGTAATCGCGTTGAAACCCCCTTCTGGGAACTTAAGCCCCGGTGTAATGAAAAACGAAATTAAAGCGATGACCACGGTTGCGGCAAGAGTGAAGCCCAAGATGCTCCTCTTGCCGTGGAGGCCAGGAAATGTTCTGGATGGAAGTGGAACGTTGAGAATTTCCGTTGCAGCTGTTTGGATCTCCTTTTTTGTGACTTGGTTTTGGGTGCTTACATAGGTTGCTAGCAAGGCTCTGTCTGATACGGTGTTAATGAGCCGAGGAATCCCCCTGGTTAATTTGTGAAGTGTTTTAATTGCACTTTTGGTAAAGAGAGGGCGTTTCGAGCCTCCAGCAACGTGAACTCGGTGCTGCAAGTAGTTTTCTAACTCAGGGAGCGACAAGGGTCCAATGTGAAAACGGGCAGTGATGCGTTGGGCAAGTTGCTCTAACTCAGGCCTCTGAAAAGCAGTGCGCAGCTCTGGCTGGCCTATCAGAATGATTTGTAGTAGCTTTTTTGAGTTAGTTTCAAGGTTAGTAAGAAGTCGGATCTGTTCAAGAACATCGACACTCAAGTTTTGCGCCTCGTCGATGATCAATACGCAGTGACGGTTGTTTCGATGTTGCTTGAGTAAATGCCCATTTATCTTATCGATGGCTTGCTTGGTTGAGGTGTCGCTGTTTCCTTGGCCTAACGGGATACGAAATTCATCGCAGATGCTTAAGAGTAGCTCTTGTGCGGAGAGCTTCGGGTTGAAGATATAAGCGACTTCAACGTGATCGGGCATCTGTTCAAGCAGACAGCGGCAAATGGTGGTTTTCCCCGTTCCAATGTCCCCCGTAAGCAGTACAAAGCCCTCCCCCTCCTGGATACCGTATAGGAGGTGAGCGAGGGCGTCCTGGTGCTGCTCGCTCATGTAGAGGTACCGAGGATTCGGGGTGATGGAGAAGGGCTTCTCCTTTAGGCCAAAGTATTCTGTATACATGATGTTGAGGGCGTTGCTCCTTGGGGCGCTTGGGTTAACTCCCTCGATTCTACAGCATGGACACGTATTCTGCCTCCTATTCGGCTTGTATCGATCCTTTCATGTGAAGACGGCCGGTGTGTAAAGTTGTTGTACGTCTCACTTGAGAGTATGCCTGGCGTGCATCGCTGGAGGTATTTGAGAACACGACTATAATTATTTCCTGTAATGTTGAGATTGTTAGTGAAAGGACAGCATTGATTGAATCTCTTCCGGTTGCTCAGATTGAACCCGCTTAAGATGGTTATCCTGATGGAAGTTGGATACTATCTGGCAGGAATTCTGTGTAGAATAAACCTTTGGCGAGCATAAAGTCTTAAGGGTAAGAGTTGGCTATGACGGTAATAAGTAAGCAGCACTCATCGGTGAATATTTTTCAGCTAAAGGGAAGCATGGTAACCGTAATGATCATGGAGGTGCTGCAGAGTGACCTGAGTGATCTTACTTGCCAATTGAGAGATAAGGTAAGTGCAGCGCCAGACTTTTTTAGCGATACACCTTTAGTACTTAGTTTGGAAAAAATGAATGAGAGCGATGAAATTGACTTTGTTTATTTAGTCGAAGCTTGTCGTTCAAATGGCCTATTTCCATTTGCGGTAAAAGGATGTAAACCTGAGCAGCAGAAGGCTGCGCGGGCTGCTGGTCTGGTACCAATGACCAGCGGGAAAACAAAACCAGAACCCGTTAGCGAGGTTGCAGCAAGCACAGCGCCGAGTTCTCTTGCCGAAGAATCCCCCGCAGAAAATGATCAGGCTGAAAGCAATCTAGCTGTTCCATTGGCTACGCAGCCCACAATGGTAGTGACTCGACCTGTTAGGTCGGGGCAACAAGTTTATGCCAAAGGTGGTGATTTGATCGTACTGTCTTCTGTTAGTGACGGAGCCGAAATTCTTGCAGATGGTAACATTCATGTTTATGGTTCGCTACGCGGCAGGGCTTTAGCTGGCATCCATGGAGACAAAACTGCCAGAATATTTTGCAGTAACTTTGAAGCATCGCTGGTTTCAGTAGCAGGAGTGTATTTATTAAATGACAGCATTGAGCCGCGGTTGCGAGGTAAGTCAGTTCAAATTGTACTTGATAATGAGCAGCTTGATATCAATGAGATATAAATATTCATTGATTGGATTATATGAAAAAACTTGAGCTTAAAGTGGTCGTCGCACCGAAGTGTTCGCGGTTTTTACTCATGAACCTACCAAGGTTCTTTATTTTTTGGTGGTAAAAGAAGGAAGTTTAAGGAATGGCTAAAATTATCGTTGTAACCTCAGGGAAGGGGGGAGTAGGTAAAACTACCACGAGTGCGGCAATCGCTACGGGACTGGCGCAACGTGGTCTAAAGACGGTCGTGATTGATTTTGATGTCGGCCTCAGGAATCTTGACCTTATCCTGGGGTGTGAGCGCCGTGTGGTTTATGATTTTGTAAATGTTATTTCGGGTGAGGCTAGCCTTACCCAAGCGCTGATTAAAGATAAGCGTGTTGAAAATTTGCACATACTTCCTGCATCACAAACTCGCGATAAAGATGCCCTCACTATCGAGGGAGTGAGTAAGGTTCTTGATGAGCTATCAAAAACATTTGATTATATTGTTTGTGATTCGCCTGCGGGTATAGAAAAGGGCGCTCAAATGGCGCTTTATTTTGCTGATATTGCGATTGTTGTTACGAACCCTGAAGTTTCATCCGTCAGGGACTCGGATCGTATTCTTGGTATTCTACAAAGTAAATCAAAGCGTGCTGAAGAAGGCCGAGCACCTGTTGAAGAGCACCTGCTGGTAACGCGCTACAACCCTGATCGGGTAGAAAAGGGTGAGATGCTGAGTGTTGAAGATGTGACTGATATTCTGGCTATTCCTTTGGTGGGAGTTATTCCAGAGTCGAAATCGGTACTTTCCTCTTCAAATCAGGGTATTCCTGTAATTCTTGATGGAGAAAGTAATGCAGGAAAAGCGTATGTTGATGTGGTGTGTCGCTTTTTGGGCGAAGAAGTGGGGCACCGTTTCCTTGAGCCAACCAAGAAGGGCTTGTTTCAGCGAGTATTCGGGAGGTAGCGAAAAATGGGAATTCTTAATTTTTTTAAAAAGCAGCAAAAAGCCAGCGCAGCAACCGCTAAAGAACGTCTGCAGATTGTTGTAGCTCACGAAAGATCGAAACGCGACGAAGATGACTTTTTGCCTAAGTTGCGAAAAGAGCTTTTAGAGGTTATTGCTAAATATGTAAAAGTGGATACGGATGATGTGTCTGTATCGCTCGACCAATCAGATACTAGTTGTTCTATTTTAGAACTTAATGTGACGCTTCCATCCCTTGATGAGAAAGCAGCAGAAGTGTCGTTGATGTAGCTATTTGGGTTGGCAGTCCCCTCAATTAATTTACGCAATAAAAAAGAGGGCAGCCGCCCTCTTTTTTATTGCGTAAATTTCGGTCTAGCCTTGTTTTTTGAGGCAGCCTAGGTAAACCGATACGAGCTACTCAGCGATGACATAAGCGCCTTTTTCGAAACCAATGCCAATATCAGCACTTAGAACACCTAGCTGACAGCCGGTTAAAGATAATGAAAGTACAACAAGTAAAGAGGTGATTTTAATGAATTTCATGCTGATCTCCGGGTACATTGTTTAACGAGTGCTTATTGTCTGGCGTTTCCAAGTTTTTTTTTTGTAGCTTCTATTCAGAGACTACATAAGCACCTGGTTCAAAGCCGATACCAATATCTGTTGATATTACACCCATTTGACAACCTGTTAACGTTAGTGCCAAAGCGCATAAGATAGAGAGTGTTTTGATTGTTTTCATGTATATTCCTTTTGGTTATTATTTTTAACTTTTTAAGTGTGCCTTCAAACCATGGGAGAACTTTAGCATGAGTGAAATTTAATCATCAAGCGCCGAGATAGGGGAGGGTATGCAAAGAAGGGGGGTAATCATCATTATTTAAAGTCAATGTCCTTTTGCAAGGCATTAGATGGTATCTAAGCGATTGTCTATATGGGCGTTTATTTTTTAGATGGACGCAAGATTTGATAAATGAAACAGAATGTAATAGTTGTGATGATTTGTAAAAAGAAGAATATTGAGTCGATTTTAATGCTTTTTCTGGGCGTTCCATCGCATTTTTTGGATTTTTAGGTGGCACGAATAACTGGATACTGTGATCACCCTCTACGATCTAGTGCAGCCTTGCTGTAGAAAACTGAGCCTATCTGCGCCGTTTTTTTTCATTACGGCACAAACTAAGCGCACTCTCCATTTATTGCGTCATAATGGCTTCGGCTTCGGCTTCGGCTTCGGCTTCGGCGTTACTGATAGTTTGAATTTCAGCAAAATCCAATTCGGATACGGTGGCGAATATTTTTTCTTTATCACCAACGATTAGCCATGTTAACTTTTCGGGGTGCAGCGTTTGTTGCGCTGCCGCATTTAGTTTTTCTATGCTGACGCCATTCAGTCGTTCATTGTATTTATCGAGGTAATTATCAGGACGGTTTTGGCGCTGTAACTCCGATATGGCTGAGAGCAGTGCCGATGATGATTCAAGCTGCCCTGGTAGGCTAAGAATGCGGTCCTTTACGGTGGACTGGAGCTCGTCTTGCGTTGCCGGCTTATCGCCCAAGAACGCCCTTAATTCGTTGAAGATTTCTGTCATGGCTGCTGCGGTTTTATCGCTTTGAACAGGTGCGTAGATGAAATACGGCCTTTGAGCCACTGCGCTGGAGAGGGAGCTGCCTGTTCCATAAGCCCATCCTTTATCCTCTCTTAAGTTAAGGTTAAGGCGGGAGGTAAAGCCTCCTCCAAAAATATTATTCATTAGAGATATAGCCGTGTTATTTGTTACCTGTGGAGACGGCGCAAGATGGCCCGCAATAATGATGGACTGTTTTGCACCAGGCTTATCAATAAGGAAAATCCTGGCCTTTTCTGGCAAAGCAACTTCTGTAATCTGCTTTACTGGCAGGGTGGATGCTGGGTTTTTCCACGCCCCAAAATGATTCTGGGCGAGATCTTTTATTTCATCGAGCGAAGAATCTCCCACAACGATTAGCGTGGCATTGTCAGGCCTTAGCCATGTTTTATGAAAGCCGACGAGGTCGTGACGTTTGATTTTGTTTACAGACTCTGGCGTCCCCGATCCAGTAAGGGGAATTCCGTAGGCGTGGTCGGCGCCGTATAGGAGCGGAGGGAGTGTTCTTAATGCTAAATGAGTTGGATTTGCTTTTTCACTTTCGATTGATGCGAGAACCAAACTTCGCGTTCTTTCAATGTCTTCATGGTGAAAGGCGGGGTAGAGGGCGACCTCGGCAAACAGGCCCATGGAGTCAGGCAGGTTTTTACTCAGCGCTGAAAGCCCTATTTGGGATGTATCAAGGGTGTTGCTTGTACTAATGCGGGCCCCAAGGCGTTCCTCTTCGTGGGTGATATCAAGGCTGGTTCGTTTCTGAGATCCTTGTTTCAACATTGAAAGACTAAAGTTTGCATTCCCCAGTACGCTAAGGGAGTCGGCAGCATACCCGGCATTGAATTGCAGAGTCATTTCTACGAGTGGTGCGGCCTTTCTTTCAACAAAGAGAATTTTAAGTCCGTTTTCCAAGGTAAATCTTTCAAATTTGGGTGTTTGAAATGTCGGAGTGCTACCGGCTTTGGGTAGATTATCTCTAGGCGCGTGCAATTTGGTGGTTTGAGTCGATGAAGGCGGGCGCACCTCAAGTGTATACCTGCCGTTACTTAACCACCGCTGAGCAGCGGTCCTGACGTCTTTTCTGTCAGCGGCTTCGGTGGCAGCAATGCTTTTCTTATAGTAGCCGGGGTCGTTAAAATAGAGTTGACCGTATGCGAGAAGGCCCGATTTCCCGCTACCCCCACCTACAAGCTCAATGCTGCGTATAAAGTCAGCAAGCTGGCTGGTTTTAACTCGCTCTAGTTCTACTTTTTTAGGTCCTTTTTTAAGGAAGGCGGCAATCTCTTCGTTAACGATGCTTTCAACTTGGGTGAGTGATACGCCGTCTTTCAGATCAACGCTAATCCATACTTGGCCGGCTATTTCTCTACCCATGTAGTAAGCATGTGCATGGGTTGCCAGTTGTTCCGTGTGAACAAGGCGCTGATAGAGGCGGGAAGACCTGCCTCCTCCGAGAATAGACATACCCAGGTCAAGGAGGTCTGCATCTTTGTGAGTAAGACCGGGCGTATTCCACACCATATAAAGGCGAGTTCGAGGCACGTCATCATAAATCCGCTCTCGCTCAGAACCGGTTCTCTTGGCTGCCCAATCAATGATTTGCGAGGCTGGCTTGCCTGCGCTGATGTCGCCAAAATAGAGTTCGACTTCCTCTCTGGCTATCTGGGGGTTAATGTCGCCAGCCAGTACAATGACGGCGTTAGCGGGGTGGTAGTAATCTCTAAACCACTGTTTTACATCATCGAGGCTGGCTGCATCAAGGTGTGCCATAGAGCCAATAACTGGCCAGGAATAGGGGTGCTGAGGTGGATAGGTACGTTGAGATATATGGCTCCACACTTTGCTGTAGGGGCGGTTTTCTCGTTGCCTTTTTTCATTTTTTACTACATCCCGTTGCTCATCAAGCTTTTCTTGGGTAAGGGCACCGAGGAAGTGGCCCATGCGGTCGGACTCCAACCAAAGGGTGCGTTCAAGTGCGGAAGTTGGAATGACCTGATAGTAATTAGTGCGATCATTGGTGGTAGAGCCGTTGATACTGCTTGCTCCTACATCTTTAAGGGCTTTAAAATAGTCATCGTTGTAATTTTCAGAACCATTAAACATCAGGTGTTCAAATAGGTGGGCGAAACCGGTTTTGTGAGGCTCCTCATTTTTGGACCCTACGTGGTACCAAACAGAAACGCCTATTATGGGCGTCTTATGATCTTCGTGTACGATAAGCGTTAAGCCATTGCTTAGCGTGAATTTCTCAAAAGGTATGTTAATACCGCTGCTGGTCGAGGCGTTCTGCGCAGCGTGGCTAAGCATTGAGAGCCCCAAGCACAGGAGTATAAGCGCTTGCCGAGTTAGTGGGCGAACAAGAAGTCGAATGTAGTGTGGAGTCAAGATCATAGCCTCGGTTTCAAAGGGGTGTTAAAAATATAAAGGTGCTCGAAACAGAGTATAGAACATTTGGTTGATAAGTTTCCGTGAATTAATACCTACGACTCGAAGGATAAACTCTTTGTAAATAACAGCTTGCTTATGGATTTAGCCTGTGGAGCAGCGAGGCTTGAATCTCGTCAAGACAGGCTTTATTTGAATGATGATAGTTGCAATTATTAAACCGCATTATGCTATTCTCAATGCCTAAAGCTTTATTGGGATATGCTGGTAATCCTATGCCGTGTCAGTGCTCCTGAATATACCGCCTTCTAGAGCAGCGCTAATTGCTATGCCGATACGCTTCCTTTGCTGTGATTAAAGCGAATCCAGTAATATTATTTACTCAACAGGTAGCCTACCGTTTACATGTCTTCATCGAAATCAAAAAAAAGTACCGTCGCACATTTAGCCCAAGTTTCACTATTTCTCAAGCCGTATAAAATTCGAATCGTATTGGCTTTGGTCGCACTAGTCTTTACATCAGGCGTGATGCTGTTCATCGGCCAGGGTATCCGATTCATGGTTGATCAAGGTTTGGCTACTGAGTCTATGAATAGCTTAGGCAGCACCGTTGTTGGTTTCATTGGATTAACCGTTGCGCTGGCATTGGGTACCTTTTCCCGCTTTTATTTGGTTATGTGGATTGGCGAGCGAGTTGTTACAGATATTAGGGAAGCCGTGTTCAGCCATGTTGTTGATCTACATCCCGGTTTTTTTGAAAGTAATCTCAGTGGCGAAATTCAGTCTCGAATTACTACGGATACAACGTTGCTGCAATCAGTTTTGAGCTCCTCAATATCTATTGCCTTGCGTAATATCATTATGCTGATTGGTGGAACAACGCTAATGTTAATCACCAATATTAAATTGTCGGTGATTATTCTCTCATCGTTACCTTTTATCGTTTTTCCGATTCTTTTGATCGGACGGCGAGTGCGCAGCTTGTCTAAGAAAAGCCAAGACCGTGTTGCAGACGTAAGTACTTATGTGGGTGAGGCGTTGCAGAATATTAAAACGGTTCACGCATTCAATCATCAGGGCTTAGCAAAATCCCAGTTTAATGGGTTTGCTGAGCAAGCATTTGAGACGGCTGTAACAAGGATTCGTTACAGGTCCGTGCTGGTTGCCCTGGCAATCATGCTGATTTTAGGGGCAATTGGGGCGATGTTTTGGGTAGGCGGCCAAGATGTGATTAAAGGCACTATTACGGGGGGTGATCTGGCTGCATTTGTATTTTATGCCATCCTCGTTGCGATGTCCCTGGGGGCTATTAGCGAAGTTTATGGTGAGCTTCAACGCGCCAGCGGTGCAACAGATCGCTTGGTGGAGTTGCTCAATGCAGAGTCGATCATTGTGGATCCAAAAGACCCGCTTAACCTACCGAAAAATCACAAAGGAGAGGTTGAGCTTAAATCATTGAGCTTTTACTACTCATCGCGGCCAGATTATCTCGCTCTGAATGACGTTTCTCTCAAGCTAGAGGCGGGAAAAAGTGTCGCGTTTGTGGGGCCATCAGGGGCAGGAAAGAGTACTGTTTTTGATCTCATGTTGCGTTTTTATGACCCTCAAGAGGGCGGGATTTATATCGACGGGGTTAATATTCGAGATTTAACCTTGGAAGAGCTGAGGCGAGATATTGCTATTGTTCCGCAGCTACCGACGCTGTTTACGGGCTCCGTGAGAGAAAACATTGGTTTTGGAAAGCCTGATGCTACCGAGGAAGATATTATAGCCGCTGCAAAAGCTGCGTATGCAGATGAGTTTGTAGTGCGTTTGCCAGAGGGTTATGACAGTGACCTTGGAGAAAGAGGGGTGCGTCTTTCTGGTGGTCAGAGGCAGCGCATTGCGATAGCGCGGGCCATTCTAAAAAATCCAAAAATATTGCTTCTCGATGAAGCCACTAGTGCGCTTGATGCGGAAAGTGAGCATGTGGTGCAAAAGGCACTAGAAACACTGATGAAAAATCGCACCACGTTTGTGATAGCCCATCGTTTGTCGACGGTGGTTCATGTCGATCAGATTGCGGTGTTTGATCAGGGTAAGCTTGTTGAGCTGGGGAGCCATAAAGAGTTGATGTTATCCAGCGAGCTATATTCAAGGCTTGCCTCGCTGCAGTTTAAAGACCCGCTAGACGACGGACTTTCTACGTAATAAATTCTTGCTCAATTTAGGCCCTGATTAATCGCTTTTCTCCGGGCCAAACAGAGTATTGAAATCCCACTAGCTTTGCTTTCTTGCGCCGCACTGCTCGCTCCATGGAGCTAGCAGTGCTTTCGTTAGAGGTATTTTAAAAGCTATTTGCCGTGATAACGCCTTCAATATCTTTTAGAGAATTAAGAAGCTCTTTTGACGGGGGCTTGTCTATGTCTAAGAGGTTGTAGGCAATTTCATTGCGGCTCTTATTTAGAATATCAATAACATTGATATTATTTTCGGCAAAAACCGCTAAGACATTACTGAGCACCTTGGGTACATTTTGATTGGTGAAGCCAATGCGGTAGCCTTTTGACCGCTCAAGGATGAGAGTGGGGAAATTAACTGAATTCTTAATGTTGCCATTCTCTAGAAAATCTTTCAGCTGGTCTGCAGCCATAATGGCGCAGTTTTCTTCAGCTTCTGCCGTTGATGCACCGATATGCGGCATCAATAGTACCGAGTCCTTTCCAATTAAACTTGGAGTTGGGAAGTCAGTGATGTACATACCTAACTGGCCGGTTTCAATCGCGCTTAGCGCCGCATCGCTGTCTACCACTTCCTCTCGCGCAAAGTTTAATAGGCAGGCACCTTTTTTAAAATGTTTTATGGTGTCTTGGTTGATGGTGTGGTGGGTCTCTTTAATTGCAGGTAAATGCAAAGTGACGTAATCAGATTGGGCAAGTAGCGCTTGCATGCTATCCATTTTTTGTACATTACTAGAAAGACGCCAAGCCGCCTCAACAGAGATAGCCGGGTCGTAACCCAGAACGTCCATGCCTAATTCCAGTGCCATATTCGCCACTCTAGAGCCAATGGCCCCTAAGCCAATGACGCCTAAGCGTTTACCTTGAAGTTCTTGGCCTCTGAATTGTTTTTTTTCTTTTTCCAGTAGTTTACTCAGTTCTTTGGCGTCATCGATGGTACCAAGAGTGTTGACATAATTGATGCCGTTTACTATGCCTCGGCTAGAAAGGAGTAAGCCTGTGAGCACAAGCTCTTTTACTGCGTTGGCATTTGCTCCTGGTGTATTGAATACAGGAATGCCGCGCTCGGTACACACTGCAAGTGGGATATTGTTGACACCAGCACCCGCTCGCGCTATTGCCTTAATGGAACCTTCTATCTCAGCTTCGCCCAGCTTGTGGCTGCGTAATAATATGGCATCAGCGCCGCTTAGCTCTGGTCTGACGTCGTAGTGGCTTTCGTCGAAGCGTGTTAGCCCTTTTGATGAGATGTTATTAAAAGTGGTGATTTTGTGCATGATTTAAAGCCTTAAAAAGCGAGTGAAACGGTATTACGAAAAGGTTTTATGGGTTTTGGGTGTCGCCTAGGGACCTCCTTCGCTCTCCGAAAGAGTTTGACACATATCTAGGGCTGGTTGTTCTGCTTGAGGTGTGCCGATAATTTTTGCAGGTACGCCGACTACTGTTACATGAGGAGGGATGTCCTTCAGGACGACGCTGCCAGCGCCGACCTTAACACCTTCCCCAATAGTGACATTCCCCAGGATTTTTGCGCCTGCAGCAACGAGTACACCTTTTTGTATCTTAGGGTGTCTATCGCCTGTTTCTTTGCCTGTCCCACCAAGGGTGACGGACTGCATAATTGAAACATTATCTTCTACGACGGCTGTCTCGCCAACCACGATGCCCGTAGCATGGTCGAGCATGATGCCCGAGCCAATTTTTGCGGCGGGGTGAATGTCTACTCCGAATACCACTGAAATTTGATTTTGAAAAAACAGGGCCAGTGATTCTCGTCCTTCTTTCCATAACCAATTTGCAATTCGGTATCCCTGCAAGGCGTGCAAGCCTTTAAAGTAGAGAAAAGGTGTCGAGAGTTTACGGCAAACCGGATCGCGCTCTATAACTGCGCTTATATCTTTGCGAATGGTATCGGTAATCTGCGGGTCGCGCGAGAGGGCTTGCTCAATAATTTCTCTAATCAGTATTGCTGGCATGGTTGGGCTGTCTAGTTTGTTCGCTAGGTGGAAACTTACAGCTCCTTCTATAGTGTCGTGGCTGAGAATCGTGGAGTGAAAAAAGCTAGCGAGGAAAGGTTCTTCTTTGATTAGGGTGGCGGCTTCTTCGCGAATTGACTGCCATATCGGGTCAGTTATCGACTTTTTTTTATACATGGCAATTCCGTATTAGGGTGGTCGAGGGTGCGTGGAAGCGGTTGTTTCATCAAATTAGATCGATGAAAATAATGCTGAGCAATACAGCGTATTAAAACCAAAGTTTGTTCTTTTACATGATTGCTCAGCACGTAGCAATCGGAAATTGGGTGGTTTTTCGTAAAGGTGGATGTTAGCACAATGTGGCGGGGGACTTTAAACGTGCTCAGGCCGCGAGGGAGTTTCCGTTGGAGGGGCTACTTCGTCATAGTGTGATGGGTGTCAATTTACTAGGCTTACGAGGCATTATAATACATTAAAATTATTTACATAAAACGATACCATTGATGCGCATCACGAACGATGCTTAGTAAGTCATTGTTTTTTAGTGACTTTGTATTAATTCAAACATTCGTTTGAAAAAAGCTGGAGAAGAGCGGGGTGATTGTATATGATGTCAAAGTTTATGAATTTGGCATATTGCCTACCCATGAAACTTTGTGGCTCCAGCGCAAATACGAGTGGCGGTAATATTTAGAAATAGTTATAACGCTTTGGTAGCTTGTTATGCAGGTTTTTGCATAATCGTACTAGGCTCTGATAAGGGAAATTTATGAGTAAGTCAATCGCGAGCTGGTTGGTAGACAATCGGAAATTAATGCTGGTTTTTAGCACTTTAACAATGCTATTTGCAGCGGTAGGAATAAGTAAAATTGGTTTTAACGGTGATTTTCGTCATATGTTTGGTGAAGAAAACCACGACCTCTTGACGCTTGATAGTATTGAAGCCGAATATTTACAAGCCGATAACGTTGTCTTCCTTATCAAGCCTAGCAATAACAAGGTTTTTGACAAAGGCACTCTGGAGATTGTTCAAGATCTCACTGATGTTTTATGGGAAACACCTTACTCGATACGTGTTGACTCTGTTAGTAATTATCAGCGGTCGTCATCAGAAGATGACACGTTTACCGTAGAGCCACTGGTTGAAGATGCCTACAAATTAACTGATGACGATATTCAATCAATTAAGGAGTTTGCAAATCAAGACGCCTATTTAAAGAAAGGGCTTGTTTCATCGGCAGAGAACGTTACCTCTTTGATTGTTACGTTGGCGTTGCCAACAGATCCGGTTAAGCGTTTGCCTGCCGTAACAGAGATGGTGGGATACCTGAATGGTGTACAAGCAGACCTGATAAAAAACAACCCAGGTATGGAAGTTCACTTTATGGGTGGGCCTTCTCTAGAAGCCTCAATGGTTGATGTTGTAAAAGATGACTTGGCATTCTTGATGCCTCTGACCGTTGTCATCTCTTTTCTTGTGCTGGGGTTACTGTTGCGCTCTGGTACATCTGTGTTGGGCACGATTTTTATCATCATCGTTTCAAACGTTCTGACCATGGGTGCTACGGGTTGGCTGGGTTATAGTTTAACGCCCACCTCTATGATGGCTCCTATCATGGTGCTCATCCTCGCGATGGCGGACAGTGTTCATGTATTGACCCAATATATTGTTGCGTTTAGGCAAGGGAACACGAAAGAAGACGCGATGAAAATCAGCCTTGAATCCAATATGCTTCCAATTTTACTAACGAGTATTACCACGGCAGTTGGTTTTTTGGGCATGAACTTTAGTGAGTCTCCTGCGTTTCATGATTTCGGTAACATTACTGCGATGGGTGTTTTATTTGCCTTCATGTATACCTGTACCTATTTGCCTGGCATCGTTCTCGCGTTCCCTATGGAGCCAAATGAAAAACCGCTAAAATTGACCCCCTTTATGGAAGGTTGGGCTCGGCTGGTTATCAAGT
>JAHRVS010000079.1 GCA_019090565.1 Gammaproteobacteria bacterium | reverse complement strand
CGCGAAGGCCCGCACCACTTAATACTTTTGCCATTAGATGTTCTCCTGAACTATTTATGCTTGATATTATTTTTTATGTTTCCGTATCACCCAAAATGATACTCATTCCTAGATTTAATTAGCCGCTGCATTATGCGCCTTATTCTTCAATCCTCATAATTCAGCAACAATCCGAACTAGAGTTCTATTTATTTTTACCTTCCGCAAACAAGGCGTCCAACTTCTGCTCATAGTCGTGGTAACCGAGGTAACCGTACAAATCCATACGGGTTTGCATGGTCTCAACCACTGCTTTCTGGTCACCATTTTCAAGAATGGAGCGGTACACATTTTCTGCTGCCTTGTTCATTGCACGAAATGCACTCAAAGGATAAAGCACCATTGCAGCACCCCACTCACCCAGCTCTTCCTTGTTCCATAACTCTGTCTGTCCAAACTCGGTGATATTGGCAAGAATAGGGACATCCAGAGCTTCGGAGAAAGCGCGATAGTGTTCTTGTGTTTTAACAGCCTCTGCAAAAATACCATCCGCACCCGCAGCTGCATAAGCTTTTGCACGTTCGATGGCCGCTTCCAGGCCTTCTTGCGCAAAGGAGTCTGTACGCGCCATAATAAAAAAATCAGGGTTTATGCGGGCATCCACAGCAGCCTTAATTCTGTCTACCATTTCTTCGGTGGAAACTATTTCTTTATTGGGGCGATGGCCGCAGCGTTTTTGGGCAACTTGATCTTCCATGTGCACCGCAGCGGCACCGGCTTTTTCCATATCACGCACAGTCTTGGCGATGTTAAATGCCCCACCCCAGCCGGTGTCTATATCCACCAATAAGGGGAGGTCGCAAGCCGAAGTAATACGCTGTACATCAACAAGCACATCATTGAGCGACGTCATACCCAAATCAGGTAATCCGTAGGAAGCATTTGCGACACCACCACCTGACAAATAAATAGCTTGATGGCCAATTTGTTTTGCCATCATCGCGGAATAGGCGTTAATCGTGCCAACAATTTGTAATGGTTTATTATCAACTAAAGCCTGACGAAATTTTTTACCTGCGCTCATGGTTTCCTCTCTTCTGTGTTTTTTACTAAATAGTATCTTTAAAAGTTATTCGCCAATTTGGCTTCAATATTATTTCTAGAGTAAGAAATGTGACGACGCATCAGCATTTCTGCCAACTCTTCATCACGATTAGAAATGGCCTGAACAATATGCTTGTGCTCATCGAATGCAGTGGTGACTCGAGGCCCGGCCATGCCAAGCTGGACACGGTACATACGAACCAAATGATAAATTCCATTGATCAGCATCGAAATAAGGTGATTGCTTTTGCTGCCAAGGATAATGCGGTAGTGAAAATCAAGGTCACCCGCTTCCTGATAGTATGAGCCCGCACTTTTCACTTCTTGAAAGTGAGAGCTGAGCAGGCCATTCAGATCAGCGATCTCTTGGTCTGTCATGTTCTTCGCTGCCAGCCTTGCTGCCATACCCTCTAGAGCCTCGCGAACCTGGTAAAGCTCTGTTAAACCTTCCTGTGTTAAGGCAACCACCCTTGCCCCCACATTGGCTTTACGTTCAACAAGATGGCAAGCTTCTAAGCGGTTAATGGCCTCTCGTATTAGAGAGCGGCTCACTGCATACTTAGTCGATAATTCGGTTTCACTTAGCTTGGAACCGGGCTGTATTTCACCTTCAACGATGTCTTTCCTTAGTTGAAAAAACGTTTTGTCCGCTGCTGTAACAGGCTGCTCACTGAGAAATACCATAGGCACCGATATAGGGTTGTCCAACAAAGTGTCGACAATATAGGGGCATAAACGACCCTAGTCAACAAAAACCCTTGGCATTGTCGACAACCACAGATAAATAGAAGGCAGCTTTCAGAAAAGCCCGTTGTGTGCAAAGGTGGCTCAGTGCTAACTCAGCGCTCAGAAAAGGCCGTACAAACTCGAATCAATAGGACGCTTACCAAACCAAATTATAAGTATCTCTAAAAATAGTAATTTTCATGTGAGAACAAGGAAGCCCCGCAGGTCGAGCCAGAGCGTATAAGACACCCACGAGAATTCGAGTACAACGCTAACACTGCTACCGCGTGAAAAGTGCATTTTTAGAGAGTGCACCATAGATAACCAGGGCATGATCAAGCCCAAGCCGTGCTCTAGATTTCCTCGAACTTATCCAGAGCATCGATGAGCGTTTCCACAGGAATAACCGTTATCCCTTCTGGCGCCGACTTTGACGCATTACCCGCAGGACAAACGCAGTACTTAAACCCTTGGCGTGCAGCCTGATTGATCCGCTCTAGGCCACTGGGTACGGGGCGAATTTCCCCGGATAGACCGACCTCTCCAAATGCCATCCAGTCTTGAGGAATCGCCCGATCACGAAACGAGGAAACCATTGACAAAATTAGAGGTAAGTCTGTGCTGGGGTCCGAGGTTTTCAGCCCCCCCACGAGGTTGACATAGAGCTCCTGGTCAAACATCGCAAGATTGCCATGTCGCATCAAAATAGCCACCAGCATGTTGAGCCTATTTTGATCCAAACCCACCGCCAACCTTCTGGGGTTACCCTGATTCGACTCGACCACCAAGGACTGAATCTCCACCAGCATAGAGCGAGACCCCTCCCAAAGTGCCGCGACCATTGATCCAGGATGGGGCTCACGACTCCGATTAAGAAAAATAGCAGCGGGGTTTGTAACAGCTTTGAGGTAACCATTTTCCGGCATCATGGCCAGCAGGCCGAGCTCATTGGTGGACCCGAAGCGATTCTTCTGGGCGCGAAGTTCTCGAAACCGAGACCCCTCTAACACCTCAATCATCAACATGGCATCACCGATATGCTCCACCACGCGCGGCCCTGCAACACTGCCATCTTTGGTGGTATGGCAGATCACCAACAGGGTCACGTCGTTCTGCTTGGCATACTGGGTTAATATCTGCATGCACTCCCGTAACTGGCTGACTCCCCCTGATGCACCTTGCACATCAGGGTGAAACATGGCCTGTAACGAGTCAATCACCACCAGTTTTACCTGAAGTTTTTCGATCATTGCCAGAATGGCAAGCACATCGGATTCAACGGCAATATGAAGGTGCTCTGTGGGCAAATTTAGCCGAGCAGCCCGCATTGCAATTTGGTTCAAAGACTCTTCTGCGCTGATATACACAGACTGAACTTGGTGACTGACTTCGCACAAAGTCTGCAGGGTCAATGTAGACTTACCGGCCCCGGGTGTCCCTGCTAAAAGCACAACGCTTCCGGGGCATAAGCCGCCACCTAGAACACGATCAAATTCACTGTTATTGGTGCTGAATCGTGGCGTGTCTTCAAGCTTTACATCACTTAGTTTTCGCACCACCTCCGTCGCCCCAGCGTAAACAGCAAGGCTGGTCCCATTTTTAGCATTTTTCGCTGCACGCGGCTCTTTGAACTCCACAACGGTATTCCAGGCGCTGCAGTCTTGGCATTGCCCCGCCCATTTGCTGTGCTCAGAGCCACAGTCAGCACACACAAACCGAGTAATCTTTTTTGCCACGACTTTATTCCTTACAAGATGTCTTCAACAATGCGGCG
>JAHRVS010000078.1 GCA_019090565.1 Gammaproteobacteria bacterium | reverse complement strand
CGCTCGTGTTAATACTGCTATTTCTCCAGATACAAATAGCTGGGCATTTGTGGACGGTAAAATGAGCGATTTCGAAAAGGATATGAAAATCGACACAGAAAATACGTGGCTATGGATGTCTAGCACCCATAACTGGGACGTGTTTGCTCGCATAAATATACCCGATGACTTCCCAGTTGGCGTTCAGCTTCTATACGAAGACGATCCAAATAGCACGGTCGAGTTCGAATCATTCCCTGGTGCGTTCCCAAGAGTAGGTTTTGATATTTTTGAATTGCCAAAAAACTTCAATGAGATTGCAATCGACGTGCAGTTTTTCTTCCCTGACACACTAGGAGGGATGGGCCCTCAAGATTTTTATGATAACGAGGCAGGGACCCCTCCTCTATTGACCGTCAATAATATAGCTCAAAGGCAGTGAAGTGGTCTCTGATTTCGCTTGAGAGGCGCAGACAATCTAATGGGCATTCAGATCGTCAATGCAAACGAGTACTAGGGAGGAGGGGAAACCCTGCTATCTAGTACAGCCTAGGGTGCAGTGCAGTGGATAAGCGGAAACTGTTCATCAATAACCCTGCGCTTATCCTGAATCGCCCCTAGTTGAAAAAGAATAAAGAGAGATTAAAGAGGGCATCCATGTAAGCCATGCACGATAACAGCGCTTTTTCATCCAGTAACGCTTGGCTTTTAAAGCGCCCTTCCCAGAAGCGCCCTGTGCAGCTCCCTTCTTTTTTGGCCATGCGAGCAATGTACTCATTGAGGCCACGAATAAACCAAGAAATATCACCGAGATTTTTACGCCACAGCTCTACTTTTTCCTGATGCAGCGCCCGTGTAGTGGCGTTATCAGTGGCCTTGAGCAAGTCTGTCACCTTGAGTGTGCCCGCAGGAACTAAGTCACCCCAGCGAGCCATAACCTCGTCATCTGATCAGCTATTCAGTTCATCCTGATTGACTTGCTATGTTATGCATTTCTGACCTTACCAAAATGCAGTGCCAACACGACTGCTATCGCTAAACAACCACCAACAAAAGAGAGACTAGATAGATTCAACCCCAGCTCAAAGAAGCCAGCATAAGCCAATAACAAATAACCACCAATAAAATTGGCAGCACCCCATAGTACATTTACAACTGGCGATGACTCACCAATACCCGGCGGGCTTGCAAATGGACTCTGAAAAGGGTTACCGCTGATTCCATGAACGAAATGCGGCACACCATTTACCAAAAATACGCCCGCAAAAAAATAAATAACAAATACCATCTTCTCTCCTATTCGAAAAATAAATTCGTGATCGCCATCAACACAAAAAACGAACAATAATAACATCACAAGCAGGAAATTCATTCTTTAAAACAGGATAAAAACCTAACCGTAGAGTTTCTTCGAAGCCCCCTTCCCCTTAATCAAAACAAGAGCTTCTTCTGCACCCCCTTTGCTCAGATCGCTGTCGACTTTTCTTTTCTCTGAATTGCTCAAGAGAAGAGACTGTACCCGCTGCGTCAAGAAAATATTTATGAAAATGAAAAACGACATCAATCCAGTTTTCAGGCTGAATGCCTAAACGCTGTAGAATGGGCGGTAATTCACTATCGATGGCCCCGCGTTTATCTTGTTTAAGCCTACGCCCCGTCCAGTCGACCAAATTCTAGTTTTTCCGTGATCTTATATTGATCGGTGTTGGCATTACGTTTCGTGTATTTTCAACGGCACCAATATCAAAAGCATTCGTTTCCCGATTAAATCCATAGTAGTCTTTTGCAACATCTTCGCTAAGATCGATCCCGCTATCGATAAGAGGAGAGAAATCCCCTGGAAGAAATAAATCGTCACTATTTTCATTGCTCACTTGCACAAACTCTGGCGCTAAACCAACAATATCACTAGTACTTTGAGCAGTTCCTAACTCATTTGTGTAACTACGCCAAGCATCAATCCCGGATTGAACCTTACCCTCAAATTTCCAAAAATAGTTGCTACTTCCGCTGAGGTTATAACATAAATTATTATCCATTTTCATTTGAGCGATGTGAGCGGCTTTTCCTGTGCCAGCAAAACTTGGGTCACTCGCTTTAAAACAATATCCGTCAGAATTATTTAAAACAATAACGTTGTTATAAAATTCTATATTGCGAGAATATTTATCATCGCCTTCTTTAGCCCCAGCAGTATGCTCTGCTGGGGCTACTCTCATTCCAGCCCAATTGGAGCCAAAAACACGCGAAACATTGTAACAGGTATTATTGTAAAACTTGCTCTCTTTACCACCTGAAAATTGCAAACAGGAGTGATCAATATTATATAAAATATTATTACGGGCGATAGCATCATAAGTGACCGTTGATTCGCCTAATCCAATCCCGCCCTCATAAGTGTCATGAATGATATTATTTTCAATGATGGTATTTTTACTGCCTTTTTTAGTGTATACCCCCCATGAGGCAATATCATGAATATGATTCCCTCTAACAGTTACAAAATCAGAACTGGTTATATCAATGCCATCTGAATTACACGCATGTGTCTCGCTACAAACTTGTTTTTCACCTACCCCAGATTCATAGATTTCATTATTCTCTATTAATACATAATCTGCAGCGGAATTTATTTTTATCGGATCATTTCCTGAGTGGTGGATTTTACAATTCTTTATGGTGAGTTGTCCGCCACCAGTTGCTTGAATAGTGTGTCTTCTGCCACCTTCTAAATCAAGCCCATCTATAACAATATACATTTCTTGCTCTTCTTTCCAGCTGCCGTCCTGAAAAATACCAATAGAAAATAAAGCGTCTCCTAAGCCAACAACGGTATTAGGAAGTTTTAGCTTTGCGCCGTGTAAGTTGACTGATCTGAAAACAATAGGATTGGTTGCAGTGCCTTTATTTTTAAACCTGACTATATCGTCTAAATCCCATGTGCCGTCTTCAAAATTAACGGTATCACCAGAAATGGCGGTTCTAGCTGCTTCTTGTGGTGAAGCCCAAGGGCTACTTTGTGTCCCTGGATTGTTATCACTTGCACCATTCGCCGTTGAAACATAATAATCAGCCGCTTGGGCGGGCAGGCAGGAAATTCCGATTAAATAGATCGGTATTTTAAAAAATCTCTTCATGGGCTTTAAACTCTACTTGTTAATTTACTCAGAACGAAATGTAGTTTTGTCAACATTCATTCATTTAATGAACTTATTCGACGATAATCAAAGTAGTATTTGAAAGAAATGATTCATCTCGGTCACCAGTGCTTGTTACGGCTAGGTAGACTAAATCACAAGTTAAGAAACCATACTCATTGGGAGAAAAATTTGAACTAGCGACATCGCCACTCACCTCGAAACTTCCTATCGCATTATCTTTTCCTAATGCTTCATTGCTCCCATAATAAATTTTAAACCCTGCGAGACCTGCATAGCTAAGTCGGTCCCATTCAATCGTGTAGGTAGCTGTGCTAGTTTCACCTGGGACAACCTGGCAGCCTGAAAAACTATTTAACACGGTAATAGAAAATGTGTTATTAGAGATTGAGCTATCGGAGCTTGTTGCTAGAACGGTGATATTGTGGGACGAACTAACTGATTGCTCCAACAAGGAACCGTCGGCTACGGTAACCACCCCGCTAGTACTGTTTATTGAAAAACGGCCATTAGCATCTTCAGACAAGCTGTAACTCACAGTATCGCCAATATCAACGGCAAGTGCGGTCATGCCAACCGTATCGCCAGTATCAGCAAATTCTATTATCTCATTAGCACTTGTGTCAGAATCAGTCACTGGACCAATTGAATCATCACCCGGAAATTCTTGAACCGATATAAGCTTACAATCACCGTTAGAGCGAGAGTGAAGCTTAAAAGCTATACTCTGCCCGGAATTAGGCGCTCCACTGCCACTTACAAAATCCGGTAAAGTCGTACAGTTTATTTTAATATTCATGTAATGTCCGATGGTGGTGTTTTTTACAAGCTTCTTCCATTTTCGGTGAGAGTCTAAGTACTCTGATGGAATGTTTTTTGTGCTGGCATCTCGTAAGTAAACAACTGTCCGAAAACCATCATTTGTTCCATGTAAATCCACGCCGCTATTATAAACGCCATTTTTATTCGATAAGAACCTATGCTTCAGCTTAAAACCATTGATAGTGGCGTAATTTGAGGATAAGTCAATACCAGATGCAGACACAGGCAGAGAAAGTATACTCACCAATAGTAATGCTAAAACTTTCATAAAGTTTGTCCTTAATTTAATGTGAGATAGGCTTCATTTATCAAATAGAGTATTTAGCACCAATGCTCTATATTTACCAATAATTTTTGTAACCACTATAGTGGCATAGTTATTGACCCAGCTTCTTAATAGGCGTGATATAATTGCCGCATGAAAATTATAGAGCCTCAACTATCTTGCCCGGTACAGCGCCAATTAACTGGGCCGGTTGACGAGGCTCTTATTTTCTCGTTTTAAGTGACGTCTTTCGTCGGTAACTTTCTCCTATGCATTGAATGATTGTCGCGTGATGCACCAGTCGATCGTTGGCAACAACTGTCATGACAGTATCGTCAAACAACTGATCCCAATCTTCGAATGATTGATTTGAACTGATGATTAAACTGTGTCGCTCGTATCGATATGCGATCAATTCAAACAACACCCCAGTTTCTGGGCCTGTCTTTCGGATATACCCAATGCCGTCCAAAATGAGCATGGCATGTTTATCTAACTTAATAAGTGCGTCTTCGAGCCTTAACTCCTGTTTCGCTTTTTGTAACTGTTGAACCAAAGCGCTTTCAGCAATTATAGTGGGTGTTCTTATAGTGTTAGACCAAGTCAAAACAACCCTGCCGTGTAAAAGGAATGCCTTCGGATAAAGGAGCAGAACAACTGCCACTTAGGGGTTTTAAGCGTGCTTGCTTAAGTTAAGAATCACACTGATTGGCTGGGTTCTTTTGTACTGCCACATTACCAGAATGTTCAGAGTGGCCCAACCATAAGGGTTGTAGAGAAATCGCAGCTATAGTGGGTGCCCTAATAGTATCCGGCGCGGGTCATTTCTAATACCTATGGCTATTGGCGGAGCTCAGTACATTTGAACTGAAATAGTAAGGGTACTACCAGATTACTACGCCTCATTTTCATCTCGCACCGATACAGATAAGTTACCCAATGAACCTAAAGCCACATTGAATATAATCGGCTTACAGCATACCTGGCAATCTTCAATATACTGGTGTCCCGCTTCTTGGTGGTCTATTAACACCTCGATCGCCTCCCCACAATATGGGCAGCTAACAACTTGTTCCGTCAAAAACTCCATAACCTTTTAGTTAACCTATGCAGCTCGATACATAACAGTTATCAGGGTAGAGCAACACCCTTCTGGGTGGCGTTAAGATGCTCTCTAAACCAAAAGACTAACGGGGCTAACCGAATAGGTCAAAATTTTTTTGGGGGTCCTTAAGTTGTTCTCTGGCTAGAAAGCGTCAACTAAACGAAGCAAGAACACAAGAGCTTAATCGGCAGCATAAAGCCCCCAAAATATTAACGGCGTCCCATAAGCGTTTATTGAAGGTGCTCGATAAAGAGATCGCATGGATTAACGGCCGTCTCACAAACGAAGTTCAGCTGGTCACTGAATGGCAGCGCACTTATGAGGTTTCAAGCTCTGCTCCCGGTATTGGTGATGGCGTTGCATACACACCGTTAGGTGAGCTACCAGAGCTTGGAGAGCTATCCAATAGCGAGATCTCAGCGCTGTGTGGCCTGCCCCCTTCAATCGAGATAGTGGACAAATGAGAGGCAAGCGACGCATACGAGGTAGCCGAGCACCGATAAAAACCGTACTGTATATGGCTATGCTATCGGCTATTCAGCACAACCCAATCATGAAGGTATTTCATCAGCGGCTAGTAGCACAAGGGAAACATAAAAAAGTCGCCATTACTGCTTGCATGCGGAGGATGATGATGGCGATTTTGAACACAATGATTCGCAATAATCAGGAGTGGCAAATGAACTAAATATTATGCGCAGGAAGGGTTGTTTTTAATCACAGTCGCTTGTTAGATAATCTGCGTAGATATCCATTTGCTTAGCCAAGTCAACATCTTTGTATGAAATACCAGAAACATCATGAGTGGTCAATTGAACTTTGACTTTATTATAAACATTGAACCATTCTGGATGATGATTAACTTTTTCCGCGTAAATTGCTGACATTGACATAAATCCGAAAGCCGACACGAAATCTTGAAAAGTGTATAATTTTGTGACCTTTTCATCCTCTAAAAACCACCCATCATTCTCAGAGTTAAGGTCAGCGAGTAAATCTGTGATTTGCTGTTGATTGTATTTCTCTAACTTCATAAGTCTATCCTATTCATTTGTTTTGGCGACTTTAGATAATTTGTCTGGGATAAATCTCTCGTTGATGCCAGAAATGTAAGAAAAAACTAACATATGCCATAAATAATCGGCAGCAAACCCCATAAGCATATTCGACTTTATTAACCAATAGGTGACATCCCCAAATATTCCGCCAATTATTACCTTAAGAACTCCGATTGTGATGCAGTACAACTTTGGGTGATATTCCGCGATTACAACCTCACTTAAGCATCTTTGCAATAGCGAGGTAAACGCTCCCAAACACCCGACAAGAACAATTAGCATATTACTGGACTGATCAGGTGGGTTGTAACTATTTGACCAGTGTAAACAAAAAAGCAACCCCCCCAAACACCAACAAGCTTGTTGTTGCGCCGTACAAAGGCAACGATAGTGGGTGTCCTTATAGTATTCTCTCCCCTCACTTAAATATTAATTATTTACTATATATAGTCGTCAAGACCAGGTTTGTTCAACAATAGGGTAAGTCGCGGCTAACGCGCGACTTACCCATATTCGTTAGACTAATCTCGCTTGTACAATGATTCAATAGTGCTGAATTCTATTGTATTTGCATTAATCATATAGCCTGCCAACGCACCTGAAGCACCTTCAGGCAACTCCAACTTTTCCACAGACAAGGCATGTAT
>JAHRVS010000077.1 GCA_019090565.1 Gammaproteobacteria bacterium | reverse complement strand
CTATGATCTTCTTGGTCAATCCAGCTGACAATTTTGGTATAGCCTGAATATTTATTAATGGGATAGGCCTCCATCACCCATACCTTACGTCCGTTCAACTCCTCATCACGAATCCACTTATAAGTGTAGTCTTCGAGCTTGGCGCCACCAATATCTTCAAAAGAAAACTCACTACCCAAAAATGGGCCTGATTTTGCCTTGGATGCAATTTTTTTCACTTTCTTCAATGCGGGAAGGTACAGCCATTGGTCGTTATCCGCATCAGGATGGCTGTGTGTCAGTAATGCAGTGCCTTTTTGGTCACGAGGAGAATCAAACACCATCAACATCATGCCGTCATCATTCTCGCCTTCAATAGCGGAAGAATGCATCTCTCTAGATGTTGTTTTTCCATTTTTATTAATCAGAACCATTTTCATGTTATTACTGGAGTCAATCCAGCCATCACCAACGTCCTGGCCCTCTGTGGCTATTCTTAAACCCTTCTCTTCAGGGGTTTCAGCTAAAACTGGGGCCGCCAGCACCAGCGCTAGCAAACCAGCGGTTAATTGTTTTACCATTTTATTCTCCAAATTATTTTCTATCGTTTTATATTTGTTTTACTTCATAGAAATAAAACTTCCAAATACTCAAAACCGGCCCTACAAAAAACAGAGATATATCCCTCTATCACCATATATCATTCAGTGTGAAGCTAGCCTTAACAGCTCACCAAGCAGATTTCGCCATCTCATCTTTAAATAACACATTTTTAATCTGAGATAACTGACTATTTAGCTCTTCAGCGCCACCGAACTCATCCGCAACTTGACGACTCCATGACCAGCTAGATACATAGTACTGGAAATTTTTACGCGTTAAGTGAAAATACTTATCATTTTCGACTTTTTCTCCAGAACTTCCTTCATGCAGGGTTAACCCGCCATAAATCATAAACCAAATGCCACTTGCAAGCTCTTCGGCTGAAAAGCCCTCTATCAGCATCAGCTCGCCTTCATTTACGCTATCAGCAACAATTCCTGAAATAATATTCAGTGCAGACTGCTCCAGACTCTCAATTTCAGCATATTTCTGTGCATTTATTCGCTCCCTCACTGACCTTGAGCGGATGGTCGACAGTAAGCTAAACTCTAGCGGATACAGCCGGTAGAAAAGGATATAAGCCTCCGCAACAAGAGCCACTTTCAACATGCCGTTACCCTGATAGCCCTTAACACGGTCCAGCAATAGCAATAAACATTTAATGCTTTCAGTCGCCAATCGGTGAACAATTTCCTCTTTACAAGAAAAGTGCTGATAAATCGTTCCCTTGGAGTACTCTGTAAGCTCTGCAATACGTGTCATAGTCAGGCCGCGATAACCTGACTTGAGAAGCAGCTCGCGCCCAACCCCGAGAATCAGATCTACACGTCGCTGAAGGTCCCTTTGTTTTCTCTCCAGATAAGGCATTCGGCCCTCACACCTGCATTAACTATCGGCCAGTGACAGTGGCTGTTCGGACACTGCGCACTTATTTCGACGCTGCGTCACAGTATGACCAAGCGTCACCTGTTTCGTCAACTGTATATATGGCCCCTTATATTGCATACTGGCAAGCAATATAGAAAAACGCACCCCAGATGACAGCCAGACCAAGAATACCTGCCACCAAGCTTCATTCAAGCGCCACCAAATCAAATAATTTTGGCTGCCACTACAAGAAGTCCTGTGGTGATCGGATATTTCAGCTAGCTAAAATATCGATAAATGTTACATTCAACCTAGGCGCGCTAACTGGGCACGGAAAGGGCTTCACTGTAATTGAGGAGTATAAGGAGTTTTCGAATTTACGCTATCACCTGATTGAGCGTTAGTGCCATAAATACTTGTAGTGGCGGCGGCTAACCATGCTGATATAGGCTCACCTACAGGTTGCTGAAACTCGCTGAGTCAAGTCAGCCACAAGGGAAAAAGCAGAGCTTACACGCAGTAGAGGCCGAGCTAATAAGCGCAGCAAATAATTAATTTAGGGTTGCAAATCGCCTGGATTCACGTGTCTCGATGATGGCCTCTAGGTTCAAAGAAGCCTCTAAACAAACGCATTTTAAGGGTATTCAAAAATGGTTTTAAGCTTTATCCGGTTTTTCATCGGTGCTATTTTTGTGCTAACCAGCACGCTTGTTTGGTCATATATCGTGAATGATACAAAGAAAAGAACTTACCTGAAGGTCATCGTTGGCTTGAGCCTGTGGTTGCTATTTGCGTATTGGCTCGCGGCATGAACATGGGAATAAAATACAGGCAGGCCTTCATGTTATTTTTATACTGAAAGAGCCTAAAACAACATTGGTTTTTGGCGCCAGATTAATTATAGCTAAATCAATCATGAATTGGTCGGGACGACAGGATTTGAACCTGTGACCACCACACCCCCAGTGTGGTGCGCTACCAGACTGCGCTACGCCCCGAATCAGAGGGGCGCTATTGTACTTGATTCGGTCAGGATTGAAATGGTGTTGGGTTTTAGTTCGTGGGCAGGGAAAGTCAGGAGTAGAAAAGTTGACGAGAGTGGGTTGAACGGTTGGGTTTCTGGTTTCAATGGGAACTTGTGGCTTGGTCGAAAGGGCGCGGCTTGGTTGAGGAAAGATCCCTCGGCTGCGCTCGGGATTCAAGAAATTTTACGAATTTTGCACTCGCAAAATTCAAGAAATTTCTAGGACTTCAGAACGACCAACACATCTTCCAGCTCAGATATCATTTGATGAATCAGCTGCTTGTACTGGGTGCTGTCTTCTTTCTGTTCTTCGCCCGATAAGCGCTGACGCGCTCCTCCGATCGTAAAGCCCTGATCATAAAGCAGTGACCTGATCTGGCGGATCATCAGGACGTCCTGGCGCTGGTAATATCGCCGGTTGCCACGTCTTTTTACGGGTTTTAGCTGCGGAAATTCCTGT
>JAHRVS010000076.1 GCA_019090565.1 Gammaproteobacteria bacterium | reverse complement strand
CTAGCTTGAGGTGCCTATCAAGCTGTTCGGGTTTTAATAGTGGGGAGCCCCAATAACTTTTTTCGACGCGGTAACTGTTAAGGAAAATGAGCTCCTTGATGCCGAGGGCACTGCAAGCCGCTACGGTGCGCCTGAGAACCTTTGGCCGAGGTAAGGCCAAAATCAGCCTTAATGGTAATGGCGAAGGAGGAGAGCGGTTTAACCTAAGTTGTAGCGACACTGTGGAATTGGTGAATGCGACAACAGTGCCGGTTCCTAGTAAGCCATTGAGTAGGCCGACAGTTAGCTCATCTTCTATATGAATGCCAATAGTATTTAATATGTGCTCTGCGCGGGTTCCGTCGAGCAGGACAATATCATCGCGGAGAAAATTATCAGCTTCGGTGAGTAAAATAAGGTTCATGGCTTAGGTCGTAACAAAATAATGAGCACTTTAAAACTCTGGCGGGCAATAGCCAAAAAGCACTTTATCGCTAAAAGGATGGGTAAATGTGAGGAAGGTGGCATGAAGTAATAACCTTGGTGAGCGCGCCAGGGCTTCTTCATGGGCATACATATCGCAACCGAGTATAGGGTGGCCTATTGCACTTAGGTGGATACGAAGCTGGTGGGTGCGGCCGGTAACAGGCTTGAGTAAAACTCGAGTTTTATTTTCATCGGGAAATCGTTGTAAAACGTGCCAGTGAGTGGTTGACGCTTTACCCTTGTCAGTATCGATTTTTTGCTTGGGACGGTTAGGCCAGTCTTTGCCAATAGGGAGTTCAATGCAGCCACTGTTATCGCGAAGCAAGCCAAATACTTCGGCCGTATAATGCTTAGTGACTTGCCTTTCTTGAAACTGGCGACTGATATGGCTGTGGGCTGTTTTCTTGAGTGGGACAACCATAATACCCGAGGTGTCTAGATCAAGGCGGTGAACAATGCTTGCAGAGGGGTGCAGGGTTTGAAGGCGCGTGATCAGGCAGTCCTTATTCTCAATGGCGCGCCCAGGAACAGATAAAAGGAATTCTGGCTTTGAAACGAGAAGCAGGTGCTCGTCACGATAAAGAATATCAGGTTCTTTTAAGCAAACGGGAACAATGTAATAAGATGGTGAGTTCATAATCAAATATAAAATGGGGAAGGGCACATTCTACAGCATTTATACCTGAAGGCCTGCTTTCGCTTAAAGTATAAAAAAGCATATATTTTGCCTTGCGGCAAGTGTTTAGAGTTGGGCTATTGAAACCCTATTGGCTCGGCCTCTACGGAGTTAAAATTAAGCTAAAAATGCTGATTTTTCCTTGCGCCTACTGCTCGCCCCAGCGAATTGAAATACTGGTGAGAGGCAAGGCTAAGTGTCACTCAAAATGCACTACTAGTACGGGAGATTATTGGTGATTTGAAGGAGAAGAATGAGGGAAGTCGATGATATTATTATCTTCAAGGACTGAATTGTTTGCAGCCTTTCCGTAAAGTGCCCGTAAAGAGCTGTTTTTATGAATGCTCTTAAGCTGCTTGAAATTGATGATTTGCTCATCGGTACTGGGGTAAATATTCCGACCTTGCTCAGCTTTTAATGAGCCCAGGAATGAAAATAGATTTCTATGGAAGCACCAAGCCAAGCAGGCTGCTGCGGAGAAGACCAAGAACAGGCCTAATGGCATAAAACTGAGAATAATAGCTGAGGTAACAGAGGTTATAAATATAATAAATGCTAAAACCTGGTGGCTAAAGTGAATGTTAGGGGCATTGTTTAGGGGGTCATGGTTACTTTTGTTCATAAAACTATATTCCTATAAAAATCATCCGTGACTATTTTTGAACATAAAAAGACCGGTAATAAATAAAAAACCCTATAAAGTGAGGTCTCCGTTAGTCGTCGAGTTTTCGATGACAGTAACACTTTTCTTTCCTCTGAATAACAGCTGCGCTTCTTCTTCGTCAGCAAGGTCCCCAGAAGCATTGCAGGCAACAGCAAGGGTGTAGTTGCCTGCGGGTAAAAACCCAATCTCGTAGGAGCGACCGGCAGAAACAGTAATATTTGCAGTGCTGATAGGGTCACTGCTTTTGCCGCGAATATCCTTGAGAGCCTCATTGCTGCCCGAGTAAGCATAAACAGCGCTACTGGTATCGATGCAAACTAAATTGTCGAAAAGGCTAGCGTTTAGGGTGCCAGCGATAGTGCCAGACTCATTGGTCACCACGGAGCGGATTGCAGGAGAAAAACTCAGTACATTGCTGACATCTTCGGCGAAAATCGATTTTCGCAAATCGAAATCGAAGGTTAAATGAGTCGTTGCATCCTGTTGAACACTAAAGGGCGCAATTGAAGGGCCCGCATCACCATCATTAAGTAATATATCTTTTAAAATGGTACCGGCATTACGAAGGTTGGAAGCTTGGAAGGTGAAATCTCCCGTACTAGTTTCCATATACGACGCATCAAAGTCGATATCAAATGTAGCGTAAGAATACTCACCCGTTGGGATTGCGTATTCGCTCAGAATTTCCTGGCTTGAGTTGCCTTGCAGCGATAGCAGGTCGACAACCTTTGGTTCAGCAAAGTTGATTTCTGATTTGCCTCCATCGCTGGCGAATAGCGTCAACCCCGTGAATGAAATATAAACAGCGGTGGCATCATCAATCGGGCTGTCAGTTACGGCAATTGTTAAGTTTCCGGTGGGTACTGATGTGCTGTCATCACTATGTTGGCAGCCAGCCATGCCTGAAATGGTAAGGACTGTTGCGAGAGTAAAGCTGGTTTTTAAGATTTGATCCCTTTGCATGGTGGTTTTTTCCGTATGGTGATGCAGCGTCTGCGTCTATCTATAGGTATAGGCCAAAGTGTGCAGGTAGAAAAGTAAATAGTGTTAGAAAGAAAGTGTAAAACAAACTGTTTTAAATCAATGGCCTAGGGCTAGTCATGAAAGGGCTTGTTAAGCCAGTAACAAAAAGCTCCGCGCATTCTCAAAGATAGCCAGATGAAGAAGCCATTAAAAACAGTGGCTTATTAGGATAGGGGGTAATGTGTCAGTCAGTGTAACAGTCCGTTGTAAGATTGTTACACTATAAAGCGGCAATGTAGCAATAATGACCTGGCAGCCTTATGGAAAACTCCACTAACTTGGCCTCTGCAACGTTAACGTCAGGCTCAAAATACTTATTTGCTGTGTCTAAACACCGATTTTTACACGGTTTTTCTTTGCATTTTACTCGCCCGCTAATGGGATGCCAATACAGTGGAAACCTATAAAGCGCCCAGGATTATTTAGTCCTTTCCTGCGAGCTAGGCTTTTACGGTGAGGTCGTCTATTCGAAAGGGCTGCTGGGTGGGTTTAAAATCGTATACCAAGTCCAACCCGAATATGTCGAATATTAATGCGCTCAACTGGGGCAGGAATGCCTTGGCGAGTTGTAAACTCTGGGTTATCGATACTGGCGTACTTAAGATCAAAGAACCCAAATCGCGTATTGGTAAGGTCAATATAGGCACCAGCGTGAAGGAGATAGCCTATTTCCACTCCTCCATCGATGGTGAGAATTTCAGTTGCTTCGTTATCCAGTCGGCGATTGTGAAGTAGGGCAATTAATGCACCACCCCCTATGTATGGACTGATAATGCCGTCTGGAAGAAAGGTATAAGTGGCGCTTACCCCTATAGGAAGTAAGTTGGGCGCTAAGATATGTATTCGGCCTGTAGTTTGTGTGTCGGTATCCAGTATGCCAGCAAGGTGTACGTCCTTTATGAGAATATTGGGGAAGCCCAGATCTAAATGGGCTTCAAAGCTAATATGACGATTATATTTATATCCGAGCGCTCCGCCGAGTGAAAGAATGGACCTATTCTCGGGTTGGTTTGGCTGGGTATCACCATCAGTTGTGAGCCCAATAAGCTGAAGCGGCTGGTTGACGCCCACAAAAGGCACGCTTATGGCAAGGTAGGTGATGTCTGATTCACCATCCACCCCTTCTAGTGACGTATTTTTATCTAGAACAAATTCAGGTGAGAAAACACCGCCACCTAAGAGTAGATAGAAATCCCTGGCTTTAGGGCCCGCAGAATAGCTGTAAGAGCTGCATAGGCTAAGTACCAAGGTAATCACTAATGTCGTTCTATTAAGAAATTTAGTTTGCATCTTCATAAGTAAACTTTATATGTTGTGAATGTTGTGTTCTGAAGTAGCTCAATTTGCTTATTTGAAAATATTAAATGGGGTAACCCACTCCGAATCGCATATGTCGCACTTCAAACTTCGCTACGCTTACCGGTGCGCCAAAGCGGTCGTCGATACCTGGGTTAGATATTCGGCCATATTTGAAGTCTGCAAATGCGTACATGCCCTCTGAAATATCCATCTTTATACCGGCATGTACGATATAGCCAAGCTCCAAGCCACCATCAATGACCACTATGTCAGTGGCGACACTGGGTGCTCGACGATTATGCAATAGAGCTAGCATTGCACCAAAGCCAACATAAGGGCTGACGCGGGAAGAAGGAAAGAGGGTGTAGATACCAGAAAAGGTAATGGGTAATAAATCGGGAGGCAGAATTTGTATATTGATGCTCTCTGGGTTGCCTGGCAATATATCTTGAATTAGATATAAGCCTTGGACATCAATTTCAATCATCGAAAGATCAAGGGCAATCTCAGCGCCAAAACTATCGGTAAGCTGGTAACCAAATGAACCGCCGAGTGAAATCATATCTCGGTTTTCAGGTTTAATTAGTACGTTAGTGGTTGAGTCAAACTCAAGTCCGATCAAAGGGACCGCCGCACCCCCACTGCCTGGCAAAATGACTGATATTTCACCTTGACCAGGCGGGCCGTCAATACTGCCGGCATTTAGGGTGAACTGAGGGCCAAAGGCACCTGCACCAAGGTGAAGGTAGAATTCACCCATTTTCGCGCCAGCGGCGTAGCTATTCACAGAAAAAAGCATTAGGCAAAAAAAACTTAACTTGAGTTTATTTTGAGGCTTTATAGCTTGGATGCCGCGAAAACATTGACCTGCGGTGCTTAGACATTTTCTCATGCCGTGTCCTGTATTATATGAATAAATATTTTAAATAAGGGCTGGAGCCACAATAAAAAATTTGAGGATTGCTTTTTCTTATCTTAACAGGTGCTAAGCAGGGATCAGTCTATGAACCAAGCTAGGCGCAGTTAAATCTTTATCAATACTCTTGTAACCTTTATTTTTATTTTCTTTCGGATTATTTTATATTGGAATAAGGGTTGAATCTTACACGCCAATTATGGCTTATAAACTGTGAAAACACGTCATTTATTGGCTAGATAGAATAAAATAGCAGTTGATTGGTATGGTTGTCGTACCCGCTTGTTTGGTGGGTTGATGCGCGCCTAATGAGGGACAGCTCCCGCAGGAATAATATTTTACGCCTTATGTAGAAATACCATCGAAACTCTGGTAGAAGTAATGCCGTTAGTTTTATAGGGCTTTTTTGCTCTGCCTACTTATTATTATTACCGCTGATGTCGTATAATTTTACGATAAGGCGGTTGTTTTTACGCGGTCATAGACAGCGTTAAATCGGAGAAATAAATGAAAAAAACATTGAAACTAGTAGCCATATCTCTTATGGCTACATTATGGGTGGGGTGTGAATCCCTTGAAAGTTTGAATGGTACTTCGGCGACAGTTGCGGCGATTAAACCAGCAGTGCCTTACAATAGAATTGCCTTAGCAACGGTAGCGGAGCCTACTTTTTATGACATAAAAATAATGGCCTATGATTTTAAGGCTCCTGGTATTACATTGCCAGGACAAATCGTTGCCGGTGGCTTTAATGCAGCGAATAAGTTCGTGGATCAGGGTCGTAGGAATCGACGTTTAACGCAGACACTTGACGAGTGGAAATTTAAACTATCAGATCAGTTGACCCGAGATGTTAAAGAAGCCCTTGAAGAAAAGGGGTATGAGGTGGTTTTGATTAACCCTGAATACCGTCGTGGTGGGAAATTTGCCGCAAAGTTTCCGCTTCCTGAAAAACCCGTCGATGCCTACCTTGATTTGTACGTGGCATTTGCAGGTTATGTTGCAATTAAACCTGGTGAGCCTTACGTACCTACTATTGAAACACCCGTACGTTTAACCGATGCTTTTTCAGGGGAGGTCTTGTACGCGGGGAACATGAACTATGGCGGCCCAGTACCCGTCACTGGACCGACTGATCTTCCGGCTGAATCTAGGCATACAGTAAGAGGTTGGGATAACTTGTGTGCGGTTGACTGTGAGGTGAGCCCGGCGGTGCAGGGCCTTACTGCTGGCTCTCAAGCGATTGCAAAATTGGTTTCTCAAAATATAAAGTAAGGGTTTGGTGATTTTTGTATTGAGAAAAAGCCACGGG
>JAHRVS010000075.1 GCA_019090565.1 Gammaproteobacteria bacterium | reverse complement strand
TGAAGCGATACTTGGCGAGCATTGGGATAAGCAGTGGCGGCTATTCCGCAGGAATTGAAGATATTCCAGATATTCCGGCACCGGCAATCATGTCTATCGTTATAAAAGGGTTTAAGCATTTTGTTGTGTTTCAAGGAATCACCGAAGGTCACATTATTTTATCTGACCCAGCATTTGGAAATATGAGCATCACGCTAACAAAGTTCAAAAAGCTCTGGGAACAACGGGTGTTTTTCACCATCCAGAACCCAGATGAAAGTGAAAAACAGTCACCGCATACGGCCTTATCTGAAAATCGTTTACGCTTTGTCAGAGAGGATATTTACTACCACGGTGTTTTGCGAAATGACAACGCGGTGCAACGCGAAATAACCCAAAAAAATCAACTGCGTGCACTGATGGGTGCGGGGGTATTTAAACCTGATATTCGCTAGCAGCCTTACCATTCAAATGGCCAAAAATCCAGAGCCTCACAACATATAAACAGAGATTTATCAGTTATGCTGAAATTACCCTCACGACACATCGCCTTGCTAAGCTGTTTGGGCTTACTGGGCGGCGCACTCAGCACGCAGGTTAATAGTGCGGAAAAACCAAGCAAAAAAGCCATTAAAGAAATGCTCGCCCCTAAGGAGGGCGAGGCATCGAGCGAAGAGAGCGCCAAAGATATTTTCAGCAAGACGGAAGATAACTATTCACTACCAGGTAAAGGAAAATACTCTGCCTCCTTGAACGCCAACTACTCTTACTACCAGTCTAACCGCCCGACATTTTTTTTAATCGACGGTCGATTTACTATGCTGGATATTACCTCGGACAGCGAACGCACCCTTTCAACAACGGTCAGTTTTGATTACGGCCTAACAAAAAACCTCAGTCTCGACGTATCCCTGCCTTTCTATATAAAAGACGACGAACTTAATGGCATCACGACGACAGATATCGGAGACGCACAAGCCTCTGTACGCTGGCAACCTCGTCCCAGCGAAAAGGGTGCAATGACTTCTCTCGTGTTTTTGTCCCTCAGCGTACCAACGGGAATTAATCCCTACGAAATAGAAGTCGGCAAAGAGCAATCAACCGGCCAGGGATTTCCTTCAGTCGCTATCGGCTCAACCTTTTTCAAAGTATTTGACCCATTAATTGGCTTTGGGAGCGCGAGTTTTACTTTTAACCCTGAGACAGATGGCTTTAATCAGTCACGAACCTTTTTCCTAGATAATGCTAGCCTTCCTGGTGTACTCACAGAGGTTCAGCCGGGCCACAGTGTCTCTACGGCCATTGGTTTGTCTTACGCAATCACTTATGATTTCACTGTTACCGTGCAGTACCAACATTCTATAGTCACCCGCTCTACATTTGTATGGCGTGACGCCGAATTGCTAACCCATCAAACCAAAAGTGCCACCTATGATTCCGGCTCAGCCAAGCTCACTACCAGTTGGAAGGGTGAAGGCGGCAAATATTTGAATTTATATTTTACATTGCCGGTCACTGATGGACAGGCCGATATTATTATAGGGGTTAGCATGCCTCTCTTTCCTGGCTGATTTTGGCCATGGTGTAGAATGGCTGGGGCTTATCGGTAATTACCCATAGTTCGCATGTTTGTAAAACAGGTAACTCTGTTCGTTTATCTTAAGCTACTTAAATCTGCCGCTTTTTCTACTGACTCGCTAAGGCAGTGATACTGCTATCGTATTAAATGTACATTTTAGAGATACCCATAATAAACACACAGGATTCCTATGAGTGATTTACCTCCTTGCCCTAAATGCCAATCCCCTTATGCCTATGAAGATGCGGGGCAATTGATATGCCCAGAGTGCGCCCATGAGTGGTCCACCAGTGAAAGCAGCAGTGATGACGACGTTGCACTTGTGGTAAAAGATTCCAACGGAAATACCCTCAGTGATGGAGACAGCGTCACCGTCATTAAAGACCTCAAGGTCAAAGGCTCTTCGTCTGTCATAAAAGTAGGGACGAAAGTTAAAAACATTCGCTTAGTGGAGGGAGATCACGATATTGATTGTAAAATCACAGGCATAGGGCCCATGAAGCTGAAGTCACAGTTTGTGAAAAAAATATAAAAAGAGTGATTTCGCGCGCGGCAACAACACCCCGCGCGGAAACCCTGTGCACAATGCACTGTATGCCGGCTTTGCAGGCGCCTTAAGCGGTGACGCTGCTTCACGTAAAGGAGACACGTTTAAAGGCGCCCTAACAAATTGTTGAGCTTCGCTGAGTCAGTAAAGTTTCAACCGCCTGCTAGAGACCTTTTCCATATCAAAATACCTGTTCTTATGCCGGCGTTACATTATTCAAACCAAGGTTGTCCCAAATCGAGAGAGTCGGCTCTACCTGGTTCATGGTGTAGAAATGCATTCCCGGTGCGCCTCCTTCTAACAGGGTTTCACACAAATCAGTCACCACGTCTAGACCAAAGGCTTTCACGCTTTCTAAATCATCACCGTATGCTTCAAGCTGCTTACCGATCCAACGGGGAATTTCTGCTCCGCACATATTCGAAAAACGCTGCAAGCTGGCAAAGTTAGTGATGGGCATAATGCCCGCATAAATAGGAATGTCGATGCCTAACTTCTGCGTACGTTCTAAATAATAGAAATAGGCATCGGCATTATAGAAATACTGAGTGATCGCGCTGTCGGCACCGGCATCCACTTTCTGCTTAAAGTATTCCAGGTCTTTGTCCATATTGGCCGAATCAGGGTGGGACTCGGGGTAGCAAGCCACTTCAAGGTGAAAAGCATCACCAAAGTGCTTTTTAATAAACGCCACCAACTCACTGGCATAAACCAAATGCGCCTGCGGCCCAACGCCGGACGGCAAGTCACCCCGCAGTGCCACAATACGGTTGATGCCTTGTTGTTGATATTGCGTTAACAACTCCAAAACCGCATCGGAATCATCCCCCCCAAAAGAGAGATGCGGTGCCACCTGGTAACCGGCCTGCTTCACTTCCTTGACGGTACTGAAGGTCTTATCTCGGGTTGAACCTCCTGCCCCATAAGTGACTGAGAAAAAATCCGGATTGCGCGTAGCAAGTTGCTCACGAACTTGTCGCAACTTTTCAGTGCCCTTATCCGTTTTTGGGGGAAAAAATTCAAAGCTGAATCGACCGTTAAAAACGGCTTCTGTAGTCATAATCTTTCACCAGATTAAAATCAGAGCAACGTTCAAAATACACGCTTCACGCAAGAGCACCATCACCGACGAGGGCTTCTGCTAAACCAGAGACCTCGACCTAAGTGCCACGCAAGGCTTTCTTGCTCTCACGAGAAAGTCACCATTTTCAGCGGTGCCCTGCAGAGAAAAAACACCTGCATGGCAAGCGAGCGCTTGCCATGCAAAAAAGGCTGCTTAGTACTTGTAGCTGTCTGGCTTATAAGGGCCATCGGCAGAAACACCAATATAATCGGCTTGCTGATCTGTCATGCGTGTTACCACGCCACCAAAACCAGCGACCATGTGAGCAGCCACTTCTTCGTCAAGCTTTTTCGGTAACACTTCAACGGTAATTTTCCCCGCTTTTTCTGCGGCAGGTAAATCCGCAAATTTTTCATCATACATGTGAATCTGAGCGAGCACCTGATTAGCAAAAGAGCCATCCATAATACGCGAGGGATGCCCTGTGGCATTCCCCAAGTTGACCAAACGGCCTTCGGATAAAAGCAAAATATAGTCGGCATCAACACCAAGCTGCGCATCTTTAGACGCTGCACGATAAATCTTATGCACTTGGGGCTTAACTTCTTCCCATACCCAGTTATCCCGCATAAATTGGGTGTCAATTTCGTTATCGAAGTGGCCGATATTACAAATCACGGCGCCTTTTTTAACAGTTTGCAGCATGTTTTTATCGCAAACATCAATATTACCAGTAGTGGTGACGATTAAGTCAGTGTTACCCAGTACGGCCGTATCGATATCTTCCAACTTGCCGGTATTCACGCCATTTTTGTAAGCAGAAACCACTTCAAAGCCATCCATACAGGCTTGCATGGCACAGATAGGATCAATTTCGACCACTTTAACAATCATTTTTTCCTGAGACAGACTCTGAGCAGACCCTTTGCCCACATCGCCGTAGCCCACAACCAAGGCTTTTTTGCCGGAAAGCAGCATGTCAGTGCCACGCTTAACGCCATCATTCAGGCTATGACGACAGCCGTACTTGTTGTCATTTTTAGATTTTGTCACAGAGTCATTCACGTTGATCGCCGGCACTTTCAAGCTGCCTTCGTTCATCATTTCCACCAAACGGTGCACACCGGTAGTGGTTTCTTCTGTAATTCCGTGAATTTTATCCAGCATAGCCGGGTACTTGTCATGCACCATGCCGGTTAAGTCACCGCCATCGTCCAAAATCATGTTGCAGTCCCACGGCTCGCCATTGCATAAGATGGTTTGCTCAATACACCAAGCGCTTTCGTCTTCGGTTTGGCCTTTCCATGCGTATACCGGCACACCCACTGCGGCGATTGCGGCGGCGGCATGGTCCTGTGTAGAGAAAATATTACAGGACGACCAGCGCACCTCTGCTCCCAGTTCGGTCAAGGTTTCAATCAACACTGCCGTTTGCACGGTCATGTGGATGCAACCAATGATGCGCGCATCCTTAAGTGGCTGCTCCGCAGAATACTTTGTGCGTAAGGCCATCAATGCAGGCATTTCAGATTCGGCGATGGAGATTTCTTTACGGCCCCAATCAGCAAGGCTGATATCCGCCACTTTATAATCAGTAGTTTCTGTGCTCATTTTTTTTCCTGAAGAAATTATTGTACCTAATTTGTTGTACCTAGAAGCAGCACTTGGAACAAAAAAGCCCCAAAATACACTACCTCTAAATTAAAATATAACTTAAAGGCCCGCTAAATCTTTAATCTCATCCGCTTTGTTGGTTTGCTCCCAACTGAACTGCGCTTCTTCTCGACCAAAGTGACCGTAGGCTGCCGTATCACGGTAGATCGGGCGTTTCAGGTCGAGCATTTGTATAAGCCCTTTTGGTTTCAGGTCAAACACCTCACGAATAAGGCCAACAATTTTATCGTCAGCAATTTTACCCGTGCCGTAGGTGTTCACACTGATAGACGTTGGCTCTGCAACACCAATGGCATAAGAGACTTGGATTTCACAACGACTTGCCAAGCCCGATGCAACAATGTTTTTTGCCACATAGCGCGTTGCATAAGCCGCAGACCGGTCCACTTTTGAGGGGTCTTTACCAGAAAATGCACCACCACCATGACGGGCCATACCACCATAGGTATCGACGATAATTTTACGGCCAGTCAACCCACAGTCACCCACTGGGCCACCAATGACAAATAAGCCTGTGGGATTAATAAAATACTTGGTATCAGCCGTTAACCATTCGCTCGGAAGCACCGGTTTTATGATGTGTTCCATCACGGCTTCTTTCAGGTCTTTTTGAGAAATATCAGGGTCATGCTGGGTGGATAGAACCACCGCATCAATGGCTGCAGGGCGACCTTGATCATCATAGCGGAAAGTGACCTGGCTTTTTGCATCGGGTCGTAACCAAGAAAGGTTGCCGTTTTTACGCTCAGCAGCCTGCCGTTTCACTAAACGGTGGGCATAAGTAATGGGCGCAGGCATCAACACATCGGTTTCGTCGGAGGCATAACCAAACATCATACCTTGGTCACCGGCACCTTGTTCATGATCAGGGTCTTCATCAACGCCCATGGCGATATCAGGAGATTGTTTGCCGATTGCGCTCAATACCGCACAGGAAGATGCGTCGAATCCGACATCAGAGCTGGTGTAACCGATGCCACGCACCACATCGCGCACGGTGTCTTCAATGTCGACATAGCCACTGGTGGTTACTTCACCAGCCACCACCACCATACCCGTTTTAACAAGGGTTTCGCAGGCAACACGTGCTT
>JAHRVS010000074.1 GCA_019090565.1 Gammaproteobacteria bacterium | reverse complement strand
CCAAACAAACGCAAAAAACTGATCAGTATGGCCACCATAGGCTGGCGCAAGGCATTCAGTACCGAATTGGAGAGCATTGAGACTCCCAGCATGCCAAAGCTGATTGGCTGTATCCATAAGTAACTCGTCAGCACCTCAGCAACTGACGCATCGTCAGTAAACAACCCTGCAAGCAAGGAAGACGCAAGGATGAGTACAAGCGCGACACCAAGTTGCCACAATATCGCAAAGCGAAAACCCAGTTGAACCGTTCTTCTCACCCTGTGTAATTTCCCTGCTCCATAATTTTGACCTACCATCACGCCGACGCCGGCGGCCATGGACATAACGACAATCATGAGCATCGGCTCCAAACGTGCACCAACACCCGTTGCAGCAATCGCAGCCTCACCAAACTGAGCCACCAACGAAACAATAACCATCATCGTAATGGGGGCCATCAAATTGTTTAGCGAAGCAGGCAAAGCAATAGAAAGCACCTGCCGCCACGATTCACGCAGCCTTGATAACGAAGGTGCCACAAATTCAATCAGGTTCTCTCGACGAATGACAATGGTGAGCGCTGCAGCGCAAGAAAACGCCCAAGCAAACACCGATGAGAGCGCAGCCCCCTTCATGCCCAACTCAGGGAAGGGGCCAACACCGAAGATAAGCAATGGATCCAAAACTCCGTTGATAAGCGCTGAAACAGACATAATAAAACTGGGGGACTTTGTGTCACCGCTGGCACGCAAAGCCCCATTACAGACCATGGGCACCACCAGCACCATAATCCCCATAAACCAGACAGACAGGTAATCCTGAATATAGGGAAGCAGCTCATCATCTGCACCCATGGCCCGAAAAATAGGCTCCACATACAGCTGACCCACTAAAGAGACGACCCCAAGCACTATCACCGAAAGAAAAAGCGCATGAGTAAGAATTCGGCGAGCCTGAAGCCGATCACCTGCGCCAAAGACAGGCGCTAGAACAGCAGATGTGCCCGATGAGAGGCCAAGATTTAAAGCAAACACCCCTGCCGAAATGGGAACCATAAAGGCCATAGCGGCTAGTGGCTTTGCCCCTAGCATTCCGATGTAAAACGCATCAATCAGGTTAAACACCATAATCGCTACGATACCAATGATCATCGGCACAGTAAGCTGAAACAAGCATGCGCCCTCAGGGTCTTCCAGCAAATCCTGTGCTTTTTTAGCTTTTGGTACTGCCCCCCGAACCATTCACTCTCCCGTAAATATAAATGTGTAAGCCGGCTATACTATCAGACCTTACGCATCAGGCCCTGACTATTCGTCAGCGGACTTTTTAACACCAAAGGCCCGGTGGCCGCTACTACTTAGCACCCCTCCCTGGGCCTTGATTTTCCTGCTTCACGCGCGCACCCTAAGCTTCGTTTTAAAGCAGCCTCTAGAGAGTAAACGTCATGCTTATCGTCATATCCCCAGCAAAGACCTTGGATTTCGACACCCCACCGACCACCCAAAAATTCACTCAAGCTCCATTTCTGGAAGAATCTGAAGAGCTGATCAAGTCGTTAAAAAAACGGGATGCCCACGAGCTGCAAACCTTAATGTCAATTAGCGAAAAACTGGCCGTACTTAATCTGCAGCGCTACAAAACCTGGAAAACACCTTTTACCCCTGATAATGCCAAACAAGCCCTCTTCGCTTTTCAGGGTGATGTGTACACAGGGTTAAATGCCTCTAATCTTGACCCCAAGGCCATTAACTACTTACAAAGCCATCTATTCATATTGTCTGGACTATACGGCCTACTGCGCCCACTAGACCTAATGCAAGCCTATCGCCTTGAAATGGGCACCCGCCTTGAAACACAAAAAGGGAAAAACCTCTACCAGTTTTGGGGCACTAAAATCACCGATGCCCTCAACGCACAACTCAGAAAACAGCAAGCCCCCATCCTTATTAACCTCGCCTCGAATGAGTATTTTAAATCCATAAAAACAAAACAGCTCAATACTGAAATCATCACCCCCGTCTTTAAAGACTATAAAAATGGTCAATACAAAGTCATCAGTTTCCTGGCCAAAAAAGCCCGTGGTGCAATGGTAAATTACCTTGCTGTAGAAGGCGTTAAAGAAGCCCAAGGTATTAAAGAGTTCAACGCTGGAGGCTACGCATACCAAGCAGACCTTTCCAGCGGATCAGAATGGGTATTTACCCGCAACCTGACTGAATAAAACCATTTAAAAAGCAAAAGCCTCCAAGCTCATTTATAATCAAACTGTTAACGAATCAAGCAGCCGAATCTTGGTCTAAAATACATAAAGGCACCTAATACCGTTATTCATTAAGCCTGAGCCCAAATATGTTTCGCATCCTCATTACAGCAACCCTTCTCTCTCTCATAGTGAGCATGAATGCTTACGCATTAGGCTGCCAAGATGGAACCGCATACATCTCCGGAGGTTCAACGTACCCCCCTCTTTCTTGGGAACACAACGGTGAGCTGAGAGGTGCCAGCATAGACTTAGTAACACAAATATTTTCAGAGCTAGATATCAAGGTAGTCACCGATGGTGGCGGCCCCTGGAAACGAGTGGTCCAGCGCGCTAAACATGGCAAGGTTGACATGCTCGTTGGCGTTAGACGAAACTCTGAGCGAGAACAGTTTCTGGAATTCATTGACCCACCCATTACTCCCGCAGCACAGGCCATTTTCATTCTGAAAGAAAGCCGCTTTAAGTATCACGACTGGAGTGACCTAAAAGGAAAAGTAGGGGCAACCACCCTTGGCGTTAGCTTTGGGTCGGAGTTTGATGAATTTGCCAAAACCCACCTACATATTGAGCGCGTAAAAACAATCAATCAGAACTTCAGAAAACTACTGAGAAAACGCATAGACTACATCCTAGGGCCTTTACTACCGACTCTACTCTATGCCGAAAAATCGGGGTACCGGTATAAAATCAAGTTCGTGCGCCAACCCTTCATGATTATTGATGAATACGTCACGTTTTCAAAGCTATCCGATTGCCGACAACATTCGGATTATTTCAAAGAACGCATTGCCGAAATGACTGCCGATGGATCAATGGATGAACTTCTCGAAAAGCAATATTTAAGTTGGTAGCACTCGTTGAGAACAGCTTGCTACTTGGGCACTGTTCGAAAAACAGAACCGGCTAAAAGACCGTGGCAATGTGATAGTAATTCCCTTAATAGGCTGCTGGGGTTCTACTTACTCGGTCACTACGGCGTTAAGGCTCGGCTCACAATGGGTACCTACTGCGAGTAAACTCTGCCTTGTGCCTGGCTCGACCCAGCAGACTTCAACAGCCCGCTAGATATCTACAAGTCTTGTATAGATGCCTCAAAAATAATGCTTGTCATGTGAAAACAAAGAGAGCCAGTTACTCAAACTTTATCTAGCTTGTATTTTTTGAACATGCCATCAAGGTCATCTCGACTTACCGGCTTCGCAAGATAGTCATCCATACCCACTGAAACTGCCTTTTCCCGCTCAATAGACAATGCATGCGCGCTCAATGCGATGATTAAAAGCTCTCCCTTTTCAGAAATATTTTGAACCTGATAATCCCTGATTTTACGCGTAGCCTCCCAACCATCCACAACGGGCATTTCGCAATCCATCAAAATCAAATCGAACGGTTCTGAGTTCACGTAGCTTTCATATGCCTCAAGCCCATTATCAACCACCACTGGCTTTATACCCAGTTTTTTAAGCAGCCCTTTAACCACCATCTGGTTTACTTTATTGTCTTCGGCCACGAGAACACGCAAGTGGCCATAACTCGACTCAGAAATTACTCCTTGAGCAGGCGCAGTATTGCCTGGTTCATTGCCGCCCAATGCTCGCGTAAGCACTGATCGAATGTCTTCGGAGGTCACAGGTTTTTCCATCGCAGCCACTGCACCACAAGCACCCACCTCATCAACAGTCGGCATGCAACGACTTGCCGTCATCAATATGGCTGGCTCTCTCAGCAACAAAGACTCTTCCTGCAAATCCTTCACCAAACACATGCCGTCGTAATCAGGCAGGTCGAGGTCTACAAATACCACGTCTGGTTGCTTTTTCTCTTCCTTCAGGCCTGCCAAACACGCACGCGCCTCCTCACCCGTTGGAACACTCATCACCTCAACCTTAAGGCGTTCCAGAATACCCGTTAACGTTTCCATGAAAACGGGGTCGTCTTCAATAACAAGGGCTGTTTTACCGCTAAAGTCTCTCTTGTTACGAACGATCGATATTGCCTCAGCCTCTGAAGGTTCAGAGACAACAACCGTAAACCAAAATGCAGCACCGGACCCCTTGGAGCTGGTGACACCGATGCCGCCCCCCATAAGCTCTGACAGCTGCTTAGATATCGCCAAGCCAAGGCCCGTACCGCCATATTTTCGAGTCGTCGATGAGTCTGCCTGAGAAAATGAGCGGAACAACTTACCCTGCTCCTCATCATTGAGGCCAATGCCTGTATCTATCACCTCAAATCGTATTAAACTCGCACCTCCTCCTATTAACTTTTCGCGCTTCACAGAGATTTTAACCCAGCCTTTTTCTGTGAATTTAAAGGCATTGCCAACTAAGTTCACCAAAATCTGGCGGACTCTGGCTGAGTCTCCTTTCATAATCAGCGGCGTACCAGGCTCTATAACCTCGGTAAGCTCTACCCCCGTTTCGACAGACCTAAACGCAAACATCCTAACGATATCATCCACTAACTCTTCGACATCAAAACAGGCTGATTCAATATCCATCATGCCCGCTTCAATTTTAGAGTAGTCCAGCACATCATTAATGATTGAGAGCAAAACCTGCCCTGAGCTTAAAATGGTTTTTACGTATCGCTGTTGCTCATCAGACATATCTGTATCGTTTAGGAGCTCGGTCATACCCAGCACGCCATTCATCGGAGTGCGAATTTCATGGCTCATATTTGCCAAAAATTCGCTCTTAGCCCTCACTGCACGCTCAAGCTTCTCCGTTCGTTCTTCTACTTTGTTCTCCAGCTCTCGATGGTAACTACTTAACTGCGTATTTTTCTTGCTCAAATCCTGTTGCATGGCAATAAACGTTCTCACCAAGACGCCCAGCTCATCCGGCCTATCAATCAGACCCTGACTACTTAACTCCGAGGTTAGCTCGCGACTGCGACGCTCGTCCAGATCAAGGCTTTGCATCGCATCCGCAATGGCCTCCAGGGGCTTCCCAACCAACCGATTCAAAACGATCAATGAAATAACCCATAAGAAAAATGTCTTAACAAAAGCATTTACCATCGTAATAAAAAACGTATACAAAGCACGCTCAAGCACTATATCTGGGCTAGAAAACACAATGACACGACCGACTTCTTCTTGACCTCCGAGGGCACGCTTGTAATAAACCACCCTTTCATAGGAATACAAATCAGGAGAGATTGCATTCCCGGCATCAGAAATCAATCCAGCCTCTGAGCTTTCAGAAGTATCCACCTTAATAACCGGCTCACCAGGGCGCTGAATTTGACCCACAGCCAGCATTTCAGCACCCCCGACCTCTAGCACCCTCACTCCAAATATAAAGTCATTGGATAAAATGCCATAGGAGGTTGAGATCATTTGCTCGTCATCGAGATTCCAAAAGCCTTGCGCCAGAATCGGCTCGAAGGTATTGAGCATGTGCAAGACTTCTGAATTAAGCCGTTCTTTTTCGTGTCCGTACTCGAGAGTCAACTGCACAAGCGTCACCGCCACAGCAACAACAAAGTACAACGTCAACGCGATACGTAAAATACGCGCCGCCAACGAGGACGTCACAGCAATAGGCTTCGCACCTAACGAAACGCGACTAATTTCATCTATAGCATTATCGCCCATCGTTTCCTGAGATTTTTCCAAAATACTCGCCCAATTTACCAATTAAAGCTGGGGCGCCAAATGACACACAGACCCCGACCCAAGCTAACTTGATTACACCACTACGGCCTTACAGCTGCCTTATCTCGGCTCAGAAAAAATAAAAAACAGCCCTTTTATAT
>JAHRVS010000073.1 GCA_019090565.1 Gammaproteobacteria bacterium | reverse complement strand
CTGGATTTTCCCGTGTTATAGAGAGGGCAGCAACACGGGTTAAGGACCACAAAGGCGTGGCCCGCGCTGTTGAACAGGCCTCGGCTAAAGCCAGTAAGCAGCATAAGCGCTTGAAGGCAGTGCATGAGGAGTTAGGTATTCTGTTTCGCATGCTGAAAGCATGGTCGAGCGGCGCTTACCGTGCCGTCCCAGTGCGTAGCATTACCATGGCTTTGGCTGCGGTGTTGTACTTTTTGCTTCCTCTGGACTTCATTCCTGATTTTATTCTTGGAACGGGGTTCTTAGATGACATTGCCGTCATTGGTTTTGTCTTGCAGTCGATTGGGAAAGATATAGACCTGTTTCGACAATGGGAAGGTGTTAATGGCGATGAAAGGGCTGCGATGCTTGCTGAAGGTATAGAGCCACCTTCAGATAAGATGCCATAGCCTTTCAATTATTCAGTTGTAAAACAATGATACTAAAAAACATTGACCTAAACCTATTAATTTTTCTTGATGTGTTACTCAGAGAAAAGAATGTCACGCGTGCTGCTGAGCAGTTAGGTATTACGCAGCCCGCGATGAGTAATGGCTTAAAACGTTTACGTACTATTTTTGATGACCCGCTTCTCATCCGCTCCAGCGAAGGGATGACGCCCACTGAGCGCGCGCTGGAGTTGCAGCCATTGCTTCGACAGGCTCTTTCAGACATACAGAAAGTACTCGAGCCAAATCAAAGCTTTGATCCAAAAGAAAGCAACAGAATGTTTCGGATTATGGCATCAGATTATGCCGAGGCCACTATAGTTCCTTCTTTGGTAAAGGAGTTGCGGAAATCGGCACCTAATATTGTTCTGGATTTTCTGACGCCTTCAGATGTGAGTTACAAGGATATGGAGCAAGGCCGCGTAGACATGGCAATCAATCGCTTCAATGAAATGCCCCAGTCCTTTCACCAGGTGACTGTTTGGACGGACAGTTTTTCCTGTTTGCTCAATAGGAAGAATCCGGCAGCCGAGAGCTTTACCCTTGAGTCCTATCTAGCGGCGCAACATATTTGGGTGAGTAAAACCGGAATGGGCGTGGGATTTGGCATGAACCCAGAGAAATCAGGTCAATTAGGCTGGATAGATCAAGCCTTACAAGGGATAGGTGAAAAGCGCAAAATAAGTATTTTTACGAGACACTATCAGATGCCGGCTTTGATAGCGGAAAGCAATGACTTGATAGCCACCCTGCCGACTCGCGTTGCCCTTTTGCAGGCTAATAATACGAAACTGGTGGTATTGCCGCCTCCATTTGTTATTTCCCCCTTCGAGCTAAAAATGGCCTGGAGCCCCTTGTTGCAGCCTAATTTGGCACACAAGTGGTTGCGTAACTTGATTATGGGAGTAGCTAAAAAAATTGAGGAAACTAGTTAATGCCTTACTTTCTATAAATCATTTCATGATGGGGGATACCAGCATCCATAAACTCTTCACCTTGAATAGAAAAACCGAATTTTTCATAAAAGGGAATGGCGTGGTTTTGCGCGTGTAAAAATAGGGGGGTGCTCCCTTGCGCCTGTGCGACCTGAATTATTTTTTTTAGCAAATTGCCGCCAATGCCGTTGTTTCGATAAGGGGGGAGCACGGCCATTCTGCCTATTTGACCAGACGGCAGCATCCTTGCACAGGCGATAGGCGCTTCATTCAGACTCACTAAATAGTGCTGGGCATCTTTATCGGCGTCGTCCCATTCTAACTCTATAGGAACGTGCTGCTCTTCGATAAAAACCCTTGTTCTGATTGATCGAAGTTGGTCTTTTTCTTCATCCCAACTTACAGCTCTATAGTGGATATTCGTCATGGCAAATGAGTCATGTGGATTATTTGAGTAAGGATGCCTGTCGGCAGGTAGGTGCCCAGTGAGTTCGCAGTTCTTGTATTATACAGACTTGGCTCGCCAGCCTTTGGTGATACCTCACTCAAAGCGTCCGATATATTTTACGGGGCAGGCTTCGCTTATTTGTTTGGTATTGCATTGTGATGGCTTCAATTCAGAGAAATCCAACAGCCCGTTAGGATTATAGAACTTTATAGGTTATTGATGAAAATAAATAATTTTGATATGGATTTGTTTCTGGCTGACTATTGGCAAAAAAAACCGCTAGTGGTTCGAAATGCATTCAGTGAACCATTCTGGCTAGATCCTGATGACTTGGCCGGCCTCTCCTTAGAGGCTGATGCTGAATCTAGAATAATCTCGCAAGAAGAAAACGTGTGGAAAGTTGAGCATGGGCCTTTTGATGAGTCGACTTATTCTCGTTTGCCCGAAAAAAATTGGACGCTTCTCGTTCAAGCGGTAGATCAATGGGTGCCGCAGCTGCAGCAGCTCATGTCAGGTTTTAATTTTTTGCCGAGCTGGAGGCTTGATGATGTAATGGTGAGCTATGCGCCTGTAGGTGGAACTGTATCGCAACATTTTGATTTTTTCGATGTTTTTTTAATACAGGGCGAGGGAAGTCGAAAGTGGCAAATAG
>JAHRVS010000072.1 GCA_019090565.1 Gammaproteobacteria bacterium | reverse complement strand
TGAAAGTTGAGTTGATCGCGCCGATCGCGATGGACGATGGATTACGCTTTGCAATTCGTGAAGGTGGCCGTACAGTAGGTGCGGGTGTGGTCGCGAAAATTATTGAGTAATAAATCCACCTCTTCGAGCAGATAGTGCTTGCAGAGGTGGTCGTTTAGAGTTATATTGTGCGCCCTGTTGTTAAGGGCACGAACAGTCTGGGCATGGATCCGGATGCATGTTTTAACATACTCTTTCTTTTTTGGCTTGAAGTCAAAAGGGACGGCGGTGTTTTGCATATTCAATGCAGCGAATTTAATTTGGAGTTTGGTAGCAATGTCAAGCCAGAGAATACGTATCAGGTTAAAGGCGTTTGATCATAAGCTGATTGATCAATCCTCTCTTGAAATCGTAGAGACAGCAAAAAGAACAGGGGCGCGAGTGTGTGGGCCTATTCCTTTGCCTACTCGAAAAGAGCGCTTTACTGTTCTGATATCGCCTCATGTGAACAAAGATGCGCGCGATCAATACGAGATACGCACGTACAAACGATTAGTAGATATCGTGGAGCCCACCGATAAGACAGTAGATGCGCTGATGAAGCTCGATCTTGCTGCAGGTGTGGATATAAAGATTAGTTTAGGGTAGTTGGCTTAAGAGGTTAGACCGATGACTATAGGTTTGGTCGGACGAAAATGTGGTATGACAAGGGTGTTTCAGGAAGATGGTACTTCAGTGCCTGTTTCTGTGGTTGAGGTTGTTCCCAATCGTGTAACACAAATAAAGACAAGTGGCGACGACGGATATTCGGCGATTCAAGTTGCGGCGGGTTCAATCCGCGCTGCGAGTGTTAATCGCCCGAAGGCTGGGGTTTTTGCAAAGGCTGGGGTCGAAGCTGGCTCTAGGTTGGCAGAATTCCGCATCGCTGAGGATGAATTGGAGGCATACAGCGTGGGGCAGAGCCTTAGCGTTGATGTGTTTGCCGAGGGGCAGCAGGTTGATGTTGCAGGAACCTCAAAGGGTAAGGGTTTTGCTGGCGGAGTGAAGCGTTGGGGTTTTGCTATGCAAGACGCTACGCACGGTAACTCTTTGTCGCACCGTGCGCCTGGTTCTATAGGTCAATGTCAGACCCCTGGGCGAGTTTTTAAGGGCAAAAAGATGGCCGGGCAAATGGGGAATAAAAGAATTTCCGTTCAGTCCCTGGAGATAGTAAAGGTGGATGTCGAGAATAATCTGTTGCTGGTAAAAGGGGCTATCCCTGGTGCGACAGGTGGTGATGTCTTTATTTCTGCAGCCGTTAAGTCTCGCGCTTAGGGAGAAGTAAGCAATGAATTTGAATACTACTACAGGCGAAACCATAACCGTTTCAGAGGAGGCGTTCTCGAGAGAGTTTAATGAGGCGCTAGTCCATCAGGTTGTTACGGCTTATTTGGCTGCTGGCCGCTCGGGATCTAAGGCGCAGAAGACTCGGTCTGACGTTAGGGGTGGCGGTAGGAAGCCTTGGCGTCAAAAGGGTACTGGTCGGGCTCGAGCTGGAACTATTCGTAGTCCGCTTTGGCGCTCTGGTGGAGTGACCTTTGCAGCGAGGCCTAGAAGCTTCGAGCAGAAGGTTAATCGCAAGATGTACCGTGGTGCTATGCAGTGTATCTTCTCGGAGTTATTTCGAGGTGATAGGGTTTTGATTGTTGAAGATTTTGATATTTCTGAACCTAAGACTAAGTTGGCCATAGCGAAATTGAAAGAGCTGGGCTTTGAGAAAGGCTTGGTCGTAGTGGATGAGTTGACGGAAAATGTTTACTTGTCGCTTCGAAATATACCTAACGTAGATGTTGTCGAAGCTAACGCTTGTGACCCAGTAAGTCTAGTAGCGGCGGACAAGGTTTTGATTACGGTTGGTGCGCTTAAGAAAATAGAGGAGGCGCTAGCATGAATCAAGAAAGGTTATATCAAGTGCTCTTAGCTCCGCATGTTACAGAAAAGGCCTCTCTGGCTTCTAGTGGTAACCAAGTGGTGTTTAAGGTGCTGATTACTGCGACTAAGCTTGAAATAAAAAAAGCCGTTGAGCAGCTGTTTGAAGTGAAAGTTAAGTCGGTTACTACGGCAGTTGTAAAGGGTAAAACTAAGCGTTTCGGTCGTTCCCTCGGAGTTAGAGGTGACTGGAAAAAGGCTTATGTAACTCTTCATGAAGGTTTTGATATTGACCTGATGGGCGCTGAATAGAAAGTTTAAGGAGAGCCGCGGTGGCTATTGTAAAGTGTAAACCTACATCCCCTGGACGACGTTTTGTAGTTAAAATCGTTAACAGTGATCTTCATAAAGGGAAGCCTTACGGGCCTCTTCTGGAGTCAAAGAAAAAGTCTGGTGGCAGAAATAACAACGGCCGGATTACTACTCGCCACGTTGGCGGTGGTCATAAGCAGCATTACCGGTTGATAGATTTCAAGCGGAACAAAGACGGCATTCCGGGTGTTGTTGAGCGTTTAGAGTATGATCCTAATCGCAGCGCCAATATTGCTCTCATAAAGTATGCTGATGGCGAGCGTCGTTATATTATCGCCGCTAAGGCGATGGTGGCGGGCGATGTGGTCGAGTCTGGAGAGCAGGCACCTATAAAGGCTGGGAATGCCTTGCCGCTCAGGAATATCCCTTTGGGTAGTACTATTCACTGCATCGAGATGAAGCCAGGTAAAGGCGCTCAAATCGCGCGTAGTGCTGGGACTTCAGCGCAGCTTCTCGCTAAGGATGCGGGTTACGTAACGTTGCGTTTGCGCTCTGGTGAAATGCGCAAAGTTCTTGCAGAATGCAGGGCGACTCTGGGAGAGGTTTGTAACTCAGAGCATAGCTTGCGATCACTGGGTAAAGCCGGTGCTTCGCGATGGAGAGGCGTTCGGCCTACTGTTCGAGGCGTAGTAATGAACCCGGTTGATCACCCGCATGGTGGTGGTGAAGGTCGTACCTCTGGTGGGCGTCATCCCGTGAGTCCTTGGGGTGTGCCGACTAAAGGTTATAAGACCCGCTCTAACAAGCGTACAAACAAAATGATCGTCCGTGATAGACGATCCAAATAACGGTTTATAGAAGAGGTTCTTACTGTGCCACGTTCATTAAAAAAAGGTCCGTTTATTGATCTGCATCTGCTTAAGAAAGTGGAGAAGGCTGCGGAGGAAAACTCCAAGAAGCCGATTAAAACTTGGTCGCGCAGATCGATGATATTCCCGAACATGGTTGGACTGACAATCGCTGTTCATAATGGTAGGCAGCACATACCGGTCTATGTAACAGAGCACATGATTGGCCATAAGCTTGGCGAATTCTCTGGTACCCGTACGTATCGTGGCCATGCTGCTGATAAGAAAGCAAAACGCTAGTACCAGAGGTTATTTTTATGGAAACTACAGCTCGCTTAAAAGGCGCAACGATTTCAGCGCAAAAGGTTCGCCTGGTGGCAGATCAGGTTCGGGGGTTGGGCGTGGACCAAGCTCTCAATATGCTTATCTTTAGTGAAAAGAAAGCAGCTCATCTGGTTAAGAAAGTGTTGGAATCTGCTATTGCAAATGCGGAAAACAATGAAGGTGCTAACATTGACGAATTGCGCGTCAGTGAGATATTTATTGATGAAGGCACCACTATGAAGCGCATCAGCCCAAGGGCTAAGGGGCGCGCTGACCGGATTCTTAAGCGGTCTTGTCATATAACTGTAAAAGTTTCAGATAGCTAGGAGAAACCAAATGGGTCAGAAAGTCCACCCTACGGGCATTAGGCTCGGAATTGTAAAAAAGCATACCTCTACTTGGTTTGCGGGGCCAAAGCAATATGCCAAGAACTTGGTTGATGATCTCCGGGTTAGGGAGTTTCTGTTTGAGGAGCTTAAAAAGGCTTCCGTTAGTCGAGTCGAAATAGAGCGGCCTGCTGAAAATGCGCGAATCACTATTTTTACCGCGCGTCCAGGAATCGTTATCGGTAAGCGAGGCGAAGACGTAGAAAAGCTGCGCCAAAAAGTTAGTAAGATGATGGGAGTCCCTGTTCATCTGAACATTGAAGAAATTCGAAAGCCAGATCTTAATGCCTACTTGACCGCTCAGAACATCGCGTCACAGCTTGAGCGTAGGGTTATGTTTCGTCGGGCAATGAAGCGCTCTGTGCAAAATGCCATGCGAGCAGGTGCTTTAGGGATTAAAGTCCAAGTTGGTGGAAGGC
>JAHRVS010000071.1 GCA_019090565.1 Gammaproteobacteria bacterium | reverse complement strand
TCGCCATAAGTGCTATTGCCGTTGTTATCTTGTTCGGAGGCCTCCCATAAGGATGACCATGCACCGACGTCGTTCCATTGGGCGGAAAATGGCACCACTGCAGAGGATTGGGTGGGTTCCATGACGGCGTAATCAATGGATTCGGCTCTGCACTGTGCAAAAATTTGCTTGGGGATGCGAAGAAAGTCGAGGTCCTCCTCGATTGCGGCGCTGGCTAGCTTGGTGGTTTGATAAATATCGCTGGCGTGAAGCTCTAATTGTTTAAGAAAAAAGGTGGGTTCGAACATAAATAAGCCGCTATTCCATAGGTAGTCCCCGGATTCGACATAGCGGCTGGCAGTATCGGCATCGGGCTTTTCCTTAAAGCTTTCTATTAGAAAACCGGTTTTGTCGCTGATTTCTTTACCTGCTTTGATATAACCATAACCCGTTTCGGGACTATCGGGTGTGACGCCAAAGGTCACGAGGTAGTCTTGCACAGCAAGCGCTTGCGCCTTTTCAATGGAGCGATGAAACGCGTCAATGCCTTCAATGACATGGTCAGCGGGCATAACGAGAAGCACGGAGTTATTTTCGTGTGCGAGCGCTTGGTGGGCGGCTAATGCGACGGCTGGCGCGGTGTTTTTGCCTTCAGGCTCAAGGATGATGTGGGCTTTGTCCCAACCCGACTGGCGTAACTGCTCGGCAACGAGAAAACGATGTTCTTCATTACAAACAACGATGGGGGTTCCGCAGTTGGCTATATTTCGAACCCGCTCCAGTGTTGCTTGGAAAAAACTGCTGCCGTCATTAAGTAAATCTTGGAATTGTTTCGGGTAGAGTTTACGCGAAACGGGCCAAAGTCGGCTGCCTATTCCCCCTGCCAAGATGACAGGAATAAGCGTGGGCGTATTATTTTCTGTGGATGAACGGGTCAAGGGGTTCTCCGTGATACGTAAAAGAGGGGCATTTTATAATAGTGTTATACGCTTATAACTCGCGCGCGTTGTAATAAGCATGTTCTGAGATGCGATGGTAGTCTTTTACGTTAGTCATGAACTGGTAGGCGGAGTCATAGATGCGCTGGGTTATTGGGTTGGAGGTGGCGACTTCTTTGGCGGTTTCTGTGGAGAGTGCATGGAGTTTTTTGAGTACATCATCAGGCAGTTTGCGTAATTGTACGTTGTGCTCGTTCACCAGTGTTTTTAGCGCTGCGTTGTTGCGGGCGGTATATTCGTCGAGCATGTCTTGATTTACCGCTCTGGCTGCGTGAGTAAGGATAGCTTGTAAATCTGCAGGCAGGGCATCTAATTTTTTCTTATTGATGGTGAACTCCAGCATAGAGCCGGGTTCGTGCCAGCCTGGGTAGTAATAGTACTTGGCTGCTTTATATAGGCCGAAAGCGAGGTCGTTGTAGGGGCCAACCCACTCTGTGGCATCGATGGTGCCGGTTTGCAGTGCGGTAAATAATTCGCCGCCGGGAAGCATAACGGGAATCCCCCCGAGTTTTTTAAAGACTTCGCCGCCCAGACCAGGGATACGCATTTTGAGGCCCTTGATGTCTTGGAGCGAGTTGATTTCTTTGTTGAACCAGCCGGCCATTTGTACACCGGTATTGCCGCCTGAAAAAGGTACGAGGTTAAAGGGAGCATAAAGCTCTTGCCAAAGTTCTAGCCCGCCACCGTAGTGGATCCAGGCGTTGAGTTCTTGGGCGTTCATGCCAAAGGGGATGGCAGTGAAAAATTGGGTGGCAGGGTTTTTACCTTTCCAATAATAGGGGCCGCTGTGACCCATCTCTGCTGCACCACTGGACACGGCGTCGAACACTTCGAGTGCGGGCACAATTTCGCCGGCACCATAAACACGTATATCGATACGTCCATTGCTCATATCGTTAACGATACGCGCAAATCGTTCAGGGGCAGTACCGAGGCCAGGAAAGTTTTTCGGCCAAGAGGTCACGAGTTTCCACTTGTGGACGACGGTTTTGTCGGGGGTGCTGGAGGGTTGTTGATCGCAGTCTTGGTTGTTGTTTTGCCCACATGCTGTGAGGGAGGCTGCTGCGGCGCCCATTCCTAAGGCCGTGATAAAGTGTCTGCGTTTCATGGATAAAAGTCCGTGTAATAATCCTGATTTTAGATCGTTTCAAGGCGGGCGTATTGAAGCACTAACCATTTGCTCCCGGCGCGCTTGAAGTTTACCTGTACTCGCGCATTTTTTCCCCGTCCTTCGTAATTTAACACAACGCCTTCGCCAAATTTAGGGTGCTGGACGATTTGCCCTAAGGAGTAAGCGGCTTCAGGGTCGTTTGTGTGTTTACTGGAGGTGGATATGGCTGAGGGAGTGTGGGAAAACATTGAAGGCCTGGAAACGGAGATGGTTTCTTGTTGGCTTTGTGTCAGCTCCTGGGGGATTTCCCTTAAAAACCGCGAGGGAGGGTTGTAGTTTTCTGTGCCATAGAGTCGCCGGCTTTCTGCGCGGGTGATATAGAGCTGCTTTTCGGCGCGGGTGATGCCGACGTAACACAGCCGGCGCTCTTCTTCGAGCAGTTGTTGGTCTTCAACGGATCGGCTGCCGGGAAAAACCCCTTCTTCGAACCCAGTCAGGTACACAACGGGGAATTCGAGCCCTTTGGCGGCATGCATCGTCATTAAGTTGACTGCAGGGCCGTCTTTTTGGTTGCCCCTTTCCCCCATTTCTAAGGATACATGGTCGAGAAATTGGGCGGTGGCATCGAGTTCTTCGTCGACTTCTTCAAACTGTTCACAGGCGCCGACGAGTTCGCGAAGGTTTTCTAGGCGCCCTTGTCCTACTTCGCCTTCTTTTTCGTAAAGCTGGATTAATCCGCTGGATTCGATAATGCGTTCAAATTTTTCACCGAGAGAAAGCGCGCTTAAGTCTTTATCGAGCTGGTTGATCTGATCAAAAAACTGGGTGAGGGTGGTGCGCGCGCGGCCCTTTAAGGTATTGTCATTGAGCAGTGTTTCAAGTGCCAGCCAAAGGGGAAGCCCTTGGCTATGGGCGGTATTCACAATGGTTTCTACGGTTTTTGCACCGATGCCTCGGGGGGGCGTATTGATGATACGCTGGAATGCGCTGTCATCGTGACGATGGGTGACGAGACGCAGGTAGCTCAAAGCATTTTTAATTTCTGCTCGCTCGAAAAAGCGCAGGCCGCCGTAGATACGATAGGGGATTTGTTCTCTGACTAGCGCTTCTTCAAGGGCCCTAGATTGGGCGTTAGAGCGATAGAGCAGGGCAAAGTCAGCGGGGCTGTAGGCACCTTTAAGTTTATCTTGGATGTCTGAGGCGATAAAACGCGCTTCTTCGGTTTCGTTAAAGCCGGAAAAGAGCCGAATGGGTTCGCCGTCGCCTTG
>JAHRVS010000070.1 GCA_019090565.1 Gammaproteobacteria bacterium | reverse complement strand
TCGACTACATCCAGTATACAAATAGGTACAGGCCTAACCATACGACATCTACAAAATGCCAGTACCATGCAACACCTTCAAATGCAAAGTGGTTGTCAGCTGTAAAATGCCCTTTCAAGCTTCTTAGCAAAATAACAAACAACATAATGGTTCCCATGGTGACGTGAAAGCCGTGAAAACCCGTTAACATGTAGAACGTTGACCCGTATATGCCCGACTCAAGGGTTAGATCCATTTCATGGTAAGCATGGGCATATTCATAGGCCTGAAAACCAAAAAATATCACGCCTAATGATACTGTCATCGCCAACCCAATAATTAAGGTTTTTTGATTATCATGTTTAAGGCCATGGTGCGCCCACGTCAAAGTCACTCCGCTTGTTAGTAAAATAACTGTATTAATAAGTGGAATCCCAAACGCACCCATCGCTTCTTTAGCGGGAACGTAATTACTCGCATCAGGAAGGCTGAGGAGTGGCCACTGGGTGGTGAAATCTGGCCATAGTAAGGCTGAAGAACCAAGGTGGCCATCACCGTCTAGCCATGGAAGTGCAATCGCCCTCACATAAAAGAGTGACCCAAAAAGCGCTATAAAGAAAAACACTTCTGAAACAATAAACCAGATCATACCTAGGCGAAATGAGGTATCCACTTTGCTGTTGTATTTGCTTGAAAGGCTCTCTTCAACAATATTCGAAAACCATCCGTAAAACAGATACGCAAGCATAATAAAACCCACGCCTGACACTATCGGTCCAGCTTGTACGCTATTAACCCAGAGCGCAAAACCAAAAAACAAAGTGAAAAGTGCTAGCGCCCCAACAATTGGCCACTGGCTATCCTCCGGAACATAGTAATCTTGATTTGTAGTGCTCATATTTATTACTTCCTCTTACGTCCTTTAATTATTCTCTAAAGCGCTACAAGCTCGCTGATTTCGTCATTTCAGATGCTGCCATTAAGGTATAAGACAATGTTAAAGTCTTAATGTTTTCGGGTATATCTGGATGAACATAAAACTGCAAACCCATTTCTTTTTCTTCTCCTGGAGCCAAGGTCTGCTGCTCGAAACAGAAGCACTCAATTTTCTTGAAGTGCTCCCCCCCCCACCATGGAGTAATGCTGGGCACCGCCTGCGTGACAAGAGGGTTTGAGCTAATATTTTTCACCCTATAAACCAAGCTATGCACGTCACCAGGGCTTAAAGTAATACTCGGTGTTAATGAACGAAACTCAGAAACGATTCCTTCGACACTTTCATGGAGCGTTGCATCAAATTCGATCTTAATATTTCGTTCGTGACCCACCTCAATATTCTTAATGGATGGAATCGGCTCTCTCTCGGCACTCTGCACATTATTTATCCCAGCTACGTCGCAATACCACCCATACAAGGGAACCATAGCAAATGCGAAGCCGAACATGAATATAGGCACGAAACCAATAAGCGCAAATAGCTTTTTTTTGCTTTGCATAACTAATTCCCGCTCAATAAGTGAATTGCTAAACCAAGTGCTCGAAATACTATAGATTCAGCATTATTGCCAAAGGCCAAGCAAAACCAATAAGAGAAATAGACCCTATGATTATCGCCAGTTTCATATTAGCACTGCGCACGCTTTCACTCACCTCGGTATTTTCTGTATCCATGGTAAACCCTCAATTTTCAACCCCAACTTGCCGTAACAAATCGGAGTTAAGCTAGCCACTTCCTATTTCACGACAGGTGGAACAGTGAAGCTATGGTGCGGAGGAGGAGAAGTCAAAGTCCACTCCAATCCAGGAGTGCCAATCATTGCGCCTTCCCAGGATTGATCTTTCGCCTTTTCACCACCTTTAACTGTCTTAATAATGATGTACAGAAACAAAATATGAGACAAGCCAAAAATTATTCCACCGACACTCGACACTACATTAAACTCAGTAAATTGGATGTTGTAATCTACAATCCGGCGCGGCATGCCCGCAAGGCCTAGGAAGTGTTGAGGGAAAAAGGTCAGGTTAAAACCAAGGGTTGTCCACCAAAAAAAGATTTTCCCAAGCTTTTCATCGTACATATGTCCAGTCCATTTCGGTAGCCAGAAAAAGACCCCCGCGTACAAACCAAACAACGCACCCGGTATTAATGCGTAATGAAAGTGAGCGACCACAAAGTACGTATCGTGGTACTGCAAGTCAGCAGGAACTACCGCCAACATCACCCCCGTCACCCCTGCAAAAGAAAACATCACTATAATGGCAATAGCAAATAACATAGGTGTTTCAAAGGTCATTGCTCCTCGCCACATCGTCAGAATAAATGAGAAAATCATCAACCCAACTGGCACGGATATAAGTATCGTTACGATCATAAAATACTTGGTCGCCGCCAAGGACATCCCAACCGTATACTGGTGATGGGCCCAAACGACCATACCCAGCGTCGCTAAAAATGCCATCCCCCCAACAAGAGGTTTATAGCCAAACAAAGGTTTTCTAGCAAAAGTTGGGATAACCGTTCCCAAAACACCAATAGATGGGAGCAATAGTACATACACTTCAGGGTGACCAAAAAACCAGAACAAGTGCTGAAAAAGAACCGGATCACCACCCCCCGCAGCATCGAAAAAACTTGTGCCCATATGACGATCAAAAAGCAACATTGTCACAGCGCCGGCTAAAACTGGCATGATCAACACAAGTAAAATTGCGGTAAACATCCAAGCCCAAACGAAAATAGGCAGCTTCATCCAGCTCATGCCTGGCGCTCTCATATTTACGATGGTGACGATAATATTAATCGAAGCTAGAATGGAAGAGATCCCAAGAATATGCACAGTGAATATTAATAAATCCATACCCATACCAGCTTGCGTCGACAGTGGCGGATACAACGTCCAGCCTGTTGTCACTGGCGCGCCCCCGCCAAAGAAAGGTACCACCATAGAAAGGACTAAAAGCGTCCCACCCATTGGAAGCAGCCAGAAACTCAGGTTGTTTAAGCGAGGCAAGGCCATATCTGGCGCGCCAATCATCAAGGGAATCATCCAGTTTGCCATGCCTGCCGCAGCGGGCATGACTACACCAAACACCATTATTAACGCATGATTTGTTACAAGGTTATTAAACAGATCTGGCTGCACTAACTGCAAACCAGGCAGAAACAGTTCGGCCCTGATCACCATGGCCATACCACCGCCAAGAAACATCATTACCAATGCAAAAATCAGATACATCGTACCTATGTCTTTGTGGTTCGTACTATATACCCATCTCTGCCAACCTGCTGGCGGCTCATGGTGGTGGTCATCGTGCATAGCTGAAGTTGTCATTAATAATTTCCCCCTTATACCTTTTGCTTAACCACGCTTATCGAGCAGCTTTAATTTGTTTAGGTTGAACAGTATCGCCGGAGTTATTCCCCCAGGCATTTCTCTCATAGGTTATAACCGCAGCAAGATCAAGATCATTCATCTGCGCTGCCCAACCGGACATGGCCGTTCCAGCTTTACCTTTCATAACAACATCTACATGCCCTTCAACGGGTCCAAGTGCCACCGCGCTGTCTTTAAGCCCCGGAAACACGCCCGGAATACCAAGTCCCGTTGCTTGGTGACAGCCAGCGCAATAAGTATTGTACGTTGTTTCACCTTTCGCCATTAGCTCATCAAGCGTCCAATCCTTATCCGATTGCGCTTCTGCGAGGGCTGCGGCTTTTTCAGCTTTCTTTTCAGCCATCCATGCATCAAACTTTTCAGGGCTCACGGCTTCTACCCGAATCGGCATATAAGCATGCCCCCTTCCACAGTTTTCTGCGCACTGCCCGTAATAGGTTCCTTCTTTCTCAATTTGCGTCCAAGTCTCGTTAATATACCCAGGAATCGAGTCTTTCTTTATCGCGATGGAGGGTACCCACCATGCATGCAATACATCAGTGGCGGTGTGGAGGAATCGCACCTTGCGATCCGTTGGTAACACCAGCGGGTTATCAACTTCTCTTAAATACTTGTCGCCGGCTTGGTCTTCAGGCAATAGGTTACTAACAATTTTCACTTCATCTGAAACGTACTCATACGTCCACTTCCATTGAGAACCTACAACCTTCACCGTAAGATCGGCATCAATATTTTCCTCCACCATATCCAGTGCTTTTAAACCGGGGCCAGATATCGAGAAGTCAATACCCAAGACAACTACTGGCACTAAAAGCCACGACCAAACAC
>JAHRVS010000069.1 GCA_019090565.1 Gammaproteobacteria bacterium | reverse complement strand
GGTTGTGCTGACCGGCCTTCTTTTGTTTCTATTAAAAGGGTGATGGAGAAACTTGAGAAAAGTGAAAGCTTGGCAAAGGTGATTGAAGTTCAGGATATGCATAAATTAAAGTCCTACGAAGAGAGTGGCGATTTTGTGGTAGAGGTGTATTTTGAACAACACTTTTTGCTTGGCCTTGTTGACGCTGTTGCGTTAACCGAGCAGGTGATTAATGAGGGAACAGCAGACGGCGGGCATGCCTTTTCAAACGAGGCGGTCAGCCGTAGTAAGTTTATAGAAACGATGCTGGCTGAAAAACATGGCCGATTTAAACAAGGTGAATTTCGGCGCAGATATGCCACGTTGGTTTTTCGTAAGGAGAATGATCAGTGGGCGTTTTCGAAGCAAAGGGATCACTGGAAGGACTTTGATATGTTTTATTTTCCTGAAAATAAAACATTACCGCAGTAAGTACAATGGGGTGTTCACACTGTTAGCTCAACATGACCCTTTCGTACCTGATGCTTATCTTTAAATAAAAAATAGCTATTACAGTTTGATTTCTGTCGCGCTCTTTCTGCAGAGCGCCTTTAAAAGTGCACTATTCTCATCATGCCTGCGTCAGTCCCACTCTAGAGCCTTTGTGTATAATGGGTATGTTTGTGGCTTTAGTTTCTTCTGTCGATGGTATTGCTAGGCTCTTGCTTAGGGAGCACTTTTCGCTCACGTGAGGGTGATTGTTTCTAGAGGTGTTTTATTGAGAGGAGGTGGAGTAAATCGTAAAGAAGCGGGGGGTATGCAGCAGTGAGAGCTTGAACCACTGTCACATGGTGACAGTGGTTCAACTTAGGGTTAGTTGATGGTTTTTATGACATGAACTCTGCCATAGCTGCTTGAGGATTATCAAGAACCTTTGGCTCAGACATGTCCATAATGTCCTCCCAAGCGGACGCAATTTCATCAACAGAGGCAACGCCAGACTCGTCTTTCGCCTTGTAGCCTTTGCTTCTTGCCCAGTTGGCATGGGCAAAACTGCCTGCGCCCGCTTCAAAAATGGCACCGTTGGTGTTGATTTCTTCTGTGCACATATAGGCAACGATTGGCGATACAGCTTCGGGCTTAAGCTTCTCCAGGAACTGAGGAGGCATCAGGTTTTCTGTCATCCTAGAGGCTGCTGCAGGGCATAATATATTTGTTTTGACGTCATATTTGGCGCCTTCATGGGATAGTGCCTTGGCGAAGCCAATGATTCCAGATTTGGCAGCGCCGTAGTTTGCCTGACCAAAATTACCAAACATTCCGGAGCCGGAAGCGGTCATTACAATGCGGCCATACTTCTGTTCTTTAAAAATTGGCCATGCGGCCTTGGTGACGTTGTATGTGCCATTTAGGTGGGTGTCGATAACCGCGTCCCATTCAGCATCAGTGACCTTGGCAAAGCTCTTATCTCTTAGAATGCCCGCATTGTTGACGAGAATATGTAAACCACCGAAAGTATCGATGGCAGTGCGGACAATGTTGGCAGCGGCTGAGCGGTCGGTCACTGAATCCATATTAGCAACAGCTTTGCCACCTGCTGCTATGATTTCATCAACGACAACTTGGGCTGCCGGTGTGGTTTCACCCGAACCATCTACCGAGCAGCCAAGATCATTCACGACAACGCTGGCCCCGAGTGAGGCGAGAAGTTTTGCATGGGATCGACCCAAACCACCGCCTGCGCCTGTAACAATTGCAACCTTTCCTTCTAAGCTTATATTGGACATCGTATAAAACTCCTAGCATATTGGTATTATTATATTGGTCAGCATATCTAGCGCACGAGTACCGATGAGCTGCAAAAGCATTGTTTCAAGCGATTTTCTTCACGCAGAATTCCCTGAGTTTAACCATAGTAACTACTTGGTGGACTAACCATATACTAGGAAATTTTTCTATTCAAGTGCACAGGGTGGCGAGCGGAAGAAACGTTAATGGTCTGCCAGTTTACACTGAACATCTTCGTTGTTTAACATGGTGATAATTTCTTCTATGTGCTCAGCCCCTTGTGTTTGCAGCAAGATGGTGACCTCTACAGCCTCCAAAGGCAGTTTTGTGAATGTTCTTCGATGAGAGATATTAATAATATTGGCGTAGGTTTGCTCTATTTTTTGGCAAACGTTACCCAGCGCACCAGGAATATCTCGTAAGGTGACGACCAGGCGCACCAGGCGCTGCGCCCTTTCCATCCCCCTTTGAATGATTAATGAGAGAACAGGCATGTCGATGTTACCGCCGGATAATAATAGGCAAACTTTTTTACCGTGGAATTGCTGGGGATGAGTGAGAAGGGCTGCAAGGGCGACGGCACCAGCGCCTTCAACGACAGTTTTTTCTTTCTGTAGCAATAGCAGGACCGCTCGCTCAATGGCGAGCTCATCTACGAGAAGGATGTCATCGACGTATTTTTTTATGATTTTTTGGGTGATCTGTCCGGGTCGTTTAACGCCAATACCGTCTGCGAGGGTTGTCCTCCCGCATTGTATTGGTTTTCCTGCAATGGCTTGCTGCATAGATGGATAGCGCGCGGCCTCAACGCCAATAACCGTAATATTGGGGTTTAATCGTTTTGCCGCCAGAGAAATTCCGCTAATGAGGCCGCCGCCACCGATGGGTACTATTAGCACCTCGGTTTCCGGAAATGACTGGATTACCTCATGGGCAATGGTGCCTTGGCCGGCGATGATGTATTTGTCATCATAAGGGTGAATTAAGGTGAGCTTTCTTTCTTCTTGTAGTTCATTCGCTAAGTCAGCGGCTTCTTCGAGACTGTGACCATGAATAATCACCTCTGCATTAAACTTTTTGGTATGCCTGATTTTTACATCCGGAGTGAATTTAGGCATGACAATTGTGCAGGGAATATTGAGTTTTTGTGCGTGGTAGGAGACAGCCTGAGCATGGTTGCCTGCTGACATGGCGATGATACCCTTTTGTTTCTCTGAGGGGGTCAAAGAGATGAGTTTGAAGTAGGCGCCTCGCTCTTTGAAAGAAGAGGTGTGTTGCCGGTTTTCAAATTTGAGACAAACGGTGGAGTTTGTTATATCAGAGAGTTCTGGAGATAGGAGGCATGGGCTGTTTTTTGTCACGCCTTTCAGGGCGTGTCTCGCCTCATTTATGAGCGCTAATATTTGTTGGGCGGTGCTCTCTTTAGGGAAGGCATTACGCATATCTTCTTGCTCGTTGACTTTTAGGGAGTAAAAGTTGTGAGTAAACGTCGGCACAAATGCAGATTTTAAGAATGGGAGGTGCCGGAGGGTGAAAAGTCAGTTAATAATAGACTGAAATCAAAGTTTAGAAGAGAGGGGAGAAACAATACAAGAATGGAGGAGGGAATTACTGACCCGAAAGATTCGAGTCAGTAATAGGGACGATCTAAGGCTGGAGGCTGTCAATAGTCTTCTGAATGACGACTTCAGTTGCTTCCATTGCATTTAATGCATCTTCATCTTGAATGCCACTCAGCTGGATTTGAGAGAAGGTGATGAGCTTTCGAGAAATTCTGATCAGTGCTTCTTGAGTGAGAGCGCTGTTAAAGTCAACATCTAGATCAAGCTCAACAAGGAAAGGATCTACGATGCTGAAGTCTGCAGAGACGACGTCTACGTCTAGATTAAGTAGGCCGCAGTCAAGAAG
>JAHRVS010000068.1 GCA_019090565.1 Gammaproteobacteria bacterium | reverse complement strand
TGTTTTAATACACTTCCCGCCGACGGTTCGTCGTAGGAAGCATTCCATTACAAGAGAATATATTTATGAGCACTATCGAAGAACGAGTAAAGAAAATTGTTGCTGAGCAGCTGGGTGTAGACCTTGAAGAAGTGAAGAACGAGTCGTCTTTCGTTGATGATCTTGGTGCTGATTCACTTGATACTGTTGAGCTTGTTATGGCGCTTGAAGAGGAATTCGAGACTGAAATTCCTGATGAAGAAGCTGAAAAAATCACTTCTGTTGGTCTGGCAATCGCCTACGTCAACAACAATCAATAAGATCTACCTGCTTGCGCAAAGGCATTTGTTCGATGCGTAAGTAAAGGAAAAACATTGAAGCCGCTATACTCAAGGAGTTTAGCGGCTTTTTTGTTTTATAGGGGTGGCAGTTTGTCCGTGCTACTCTTTGTCGACGCAGGATTGCGTGGCTTACCAGTGATGGCATAAATATGAAAAAAGCGTGGATGAATGGAGTCAACTGCCAGACCATCTCTATTTTAGACAGAGGCTTGGCCTACGGAGACGGGCTTTTCGAAACGTTGCTTTATACATCAGGACAGATTGTGTTGCTGGAAGCGCACCTAGCTCGCTTACAGGCTGGTGCGGAGCGGCTTCGCCTTCCCTTTGCGCTGGACGTATTGCAAAATGAGCTACAGAGCTTCTTGTGTGAAGCCGAGGCAGAGGGCCTGCTTGGCCATTCTGGTGCGGCGGTTGTGAAAATAATTTTAAGCCGGGGTATTGGCGGGAGGGGGTACGCATTCCCTCAGGATCAGAGCGCTAGTCAACGCGTCCTTATGTTGTTTGATCACCCCAGCTACTCTTGTTCCAATCGTGACGAAGGAGTGGCAATTCGCTTTTGCGATACACCTGTTAGTGTTAATACTGCGCTAGCTGGTCTCAAGCACCTTAATCGCCTTGATAGCGTGATGGCCCGAAATGAATGGAGTGACCCGCATATCGTTGAGGGGCTTATGCTGGATGACGGTGGTTTCGTTATCGAAGGGACAATGAGTAACCTATTTATAGTTAAGGATGATGTTTTAATCACCCCATTGCTGCATCGAGCGGGTGTTGAAGGTGTAATGCGCGCACATGTGCTGAATTTAGCCGATCAGCACAAGGTAGAAACCCGTATTAAAGTAAACTTAAGAACCGAGCAACTTCTGGATGCTGATGAAGTGTTTATTTGCAACAGTGTGTTTGGGGTTTGGCCGGTTACCCAGCTGGAGTCAAAGCAATGGCCAGTCGGAATGCTAACGCAAGCTTTTCAGCGCTGGATGGGCAGCTAGTGAGTAGTCCGCGTAATTCCTATGAAAAATGAGACAGGGTACTAAATGATTAAGCGTATTCTGATAACCTTAGTTAGCGTTACTGCCCTGCTTAGCATTGCATTTTCTTACGTGTCTTATCGGTCGTTAGAGACCCCTGTCAACCTTCCTAACGCTTACCTCGATTTCAACATCCCCCATGGCAGTTCATTTCGAAGCGTTTGCAAGCGACTTTCTGTGCAAGGCGTGCTTAAAAGCCCTGTGGCCCTGATGCTTTATGGGAGGGTTAATGGAAAGTCGTCCCAAATTAAGGCTGGGGAGTATCGTCTAGATGCCGGCCGCACGCCCAAAGAAATTCTTGCGCAATTTATCGAAGGTAGAAATATTCAATACGCCTTTACCATTGTGGAGGGTTGGACGGCGGATGAGTTATTGCTGGCTTTGTCGCAAGAGTCAAAATTAACCCATACGTTAGAAGCACCGCTAAGGCGAGCATTACATGAAGTCTTAAACCTTAAGGAGGGGTTCTCTGAAGGCTTGTTTTTCGCTGATACATACTATTTTTCTCGTTCTGATACAGACCTTAGCTTGCTTAAGCGGGCCTACTCTCGAATGCAAAAGGTACTGGCTGAGGAATGGGCGAACCGGGAAAAAAGTCTTCCTTACAAGAACCAATACGAAGCACTGGTCATGGCATCCATTGTTGAGAAGGAGACAGGCTTAGCGGTAGAGCGTGCAGAGATTGCAGGCGTGTTTATTCGGCGCCTAAAGAAAAAAATGCGTTTGCAGACTGACCCCACAGTGATTTATGGCGCAGGGAAAAGTTATAATGGCAACCTTACCCGTAAACATTTAAAAACCAAGACCCCCTATAACACCTATATGATTTTTGGTTTGCCTCCCACCCCTATCGCGATGGCAGGGAGAGAAGCTATTTACGCAAGCTTGCACCCTAAAGGGGGAGATAGTCTGTATTTTGTTGCCAGAGGGGATGGTGGTCATGCTTTTTCGTCGAACTTGAAGGCGCATAATCAAGCCGTTAGAAAGTACCAGTGGAAGAGGCGGTCTGATTACCGCTCTACTCCCAGTCAATAAGAATATGAGGTTTCAAGTGCATGAGTGATACGCAGCGAGGGTTATTTCTCAGTCTAGAGGGGACAGAAGGCGCCGGAAAAAGTAGTAACCTCGCATGGATTAAAGAGGTGCTAGATAGCCACAATAAGAATGTGCTACTTACTCGCGAGCCAGGCGGAACCCCCTTGGCCGAAGAGATTCGGGAGTTACTTCTGGCGCCTCGTAAAGAGCTTGTTTGTGAAAACACCGAGTTATTGCTTATTTTCGCTGCGCGTGCGCAACACTTTCAGAGTTTAATTTTACCTACTTTAGAGCAAGGAAGATGGGTTGTTTCTGACAGATTTACTGACGCCAGTTTTGCTTACCAAGGCGGTGGTCGAAACATGTCTTTTGACACAATTCAGCAACTGGAAACCCTTGTGCAAGGTTCGCTACGGCCTGATCTAACCATCTTGCTCGATCTGCCTGTAGAGCTGGGTATGCAGCGTGCGGCAAAGCGTGGTGCATTGGATCGATTTGAACAAGAGGACCTTGAGTTCTTTGCGCGGGTTCGTGAGGCCTATTTATCAAGGGCGGAACAAAACCCCTCTCGCTATGCAGTGGTAGATGCCTCTCAATCTCTTGCGTCAGTACAGGAACATATTCGTGACGTACTGGAGCGCCTGATTCTTTCATGAGCCGTTTTTTGTCAATTACTAGTCCAGCGCTGCCTTATTCTTGGCAGCAGAATCAGTGGGCACAAATGAATGCGAGCAGGGAGTCTGGCCGCCTACCTCACGCTTTATTATTCTTGGGTCCGCAAGGTGTCGGTAAACAGAATTTTGCGGCGACCCTGGTCGACTGCCTGCTCTGCCTTCAGCCAGAAAAGCAGGTGTCTGGGGGAGGGGCTTGCGGACAATGCAAAAGCTGCCGACTACGGGTGTCGGGCAATCATCCCGACTTAAAAGTTATCGAGACTCAAGAAAAGAAAAAGAATATCAGTATTGATCAGGTTCGACAGCTTGGCGATTTTCTGTCAAAGCAAGCGCAGCTTGATGGTTATCGTTGTGTGGTGGTGAATGGTGCGGAGGACATGAGTGAATCGGCAGCAAATGCGTTGCTGAAAATGCTCGAAGAGCCTGGGGAACGCTGTTTGTTGATATTGATCTGTGCTCGACCCGGTGCTCTGATGCCAACCATTAAGAGTCGTTGCCAGCACCTGAACTTTAGTATGCCGGGCCATGAGCAGTCCCTGCGCTGGTTAACGCCTCTCGTTGGCTCCGCTGAGCAAGCAAAAACCTTGCTGGCCGTCACTGGTGATGCGCCGTTAAAAGCACTCGAAGCTCAGCAATGGGCTTGGTTGGATCAGCGTGAAGTACTGGCAAATCAGTTGCTTGCTTTACGTCTGAGAACGGCTGAACCCCTGGCTGTTGCGAAGCAGCTACAAGGGGTTCCAACGGAAGAGTTGCTACTTTGGTTGTACCACTGGTCTCTGGATTGGATAAAGCTTCAGCAGAATCTGAATGTTGAAAATGGCGATTTATTGCGGATTTTTGAGGAAATTTGCAGTTCCATCAAGACAGCGAGCCTCTTTGTATTTAGTGAGGAGGTCTTTGCTAACTATTTGTTACTTGCTCAAGGCGGAAACCCTAATATACTCTTACTATTAGAAGGTTTATTTATCTCTTGGTCTCAGCTCCCGTAATAGGTCAAGTGCAGCGGTGAGCCTAGAGGTTTTTTTCAAGGAGTACTTGCATGGCAGGTGCAAAGAGCGGCATTCTTTCGCTGACGATTAAAGATAAGGCGGTACTGTACGCGGCCTATATGCCATTTGTGGCCAATGGTGGATTATTTATACCCACCAGTAAACAGTATCACCTTGGGGATGAGGTCTTCCTGCTTCTAACGTTGATGGAAGAGCCTGAAAAAATCCCTGTTGCAGGGAAAGTGGTTTGGATTACCCCCAGAGGGGCCGGCGGAATTCGTGCGGCAGGTATTGGCGTTCAGTTTAACGATGAAGGGGATTCTGCTAGAAAAAAAATTGAAACCTACCTTGCTGGGGCCCTTCAATCGGATCGTCCCACTCATACCATGTAATGATAGGCTCTGCACCTACACATTAATCACTCCTTTATGCATAGCAGTAGGAATGGCAGACAAAAAAAACCCAGAATCTTAACTAAGATTCTGGGTGAAGACCAATAGGAGTTAGCCGTATCGTTTCAACTCTTAGCCAGTTGCCTGCCTAGGTTAAGCTGTCCCGTTACAGTGATAAGTATTGTCGAACTTTACGTAAATGCCAGTGATGTTACAAAATAACTGAAAAATAGTTGCCCAATAACCGACTAGCGGGCTGTCGAGATTTCCTGAATCGAGCTAAGCACAAGGAGAAACAGAAGGTTACACTTGTAAATGAGCACTTTGAGCGAGATTTTAACGCCGCATATGGCTCGATTCAGTAGGGTTTCAAGAACCGGTTAGGGGATGAGTGAAATAGCTTTGTCCATGACCTCTAATGGCGTATAGAAATGAGGAGAAAAGCGAACGCCTCCCCCTCGGTTCGCACAGATAACATGCTTTTTCATGAGCAGTTGGTATAGCTCCGTACTGCCTAGGGACGTGTGTGTGAACGTTACAATTCCAGCTCGTCGCTGTTTTTCTTTGGCAGAGATAATGTTTATATTTGGGTGGGCATCCAGCTGCTGGGTTAAGTGATTCATTTTGGCTTCCAGTTCCCGCGCAATGGCCTCCATGCCCACTTCGAGTATCAGAGAAAGGCTGGCCGATAAGGCATGGGTGGCGAGCATATTCGGGCTACCGCACTCAAATCGCCGTGCAGACTTTGCAACGACCCAATCTTTGCGGTCATAATCGCCTACGTGTTCAATCATATGCCAGCCATATTCGTTGACCGTTAATTGTTGCCGGGCCTCACTGGTAGAGAAAAATACACCTAGGCCCTCGGGGCCCATCAACCATTTGTGACCATCAGCGATTACAAAATCGGCGTGAATATCCTTTACATCGACAGCGTGGGCGCCGAGGCTTTGTATCGCATCTACACAAAAAAGAATCTGTTTGTCTTTGCAGTGCTGACCGAGCGGCTTCAAGTTTAACTTGAAGCCGCTCGCGTATTGGACTGAGCTAATTGAAATGAGTCGTGTACTTTCATCGCATGCGGCGATGATATCTGCCTCGGGGTTTTCTCCGCTAAGGGGGACTTCAATGACTCTAACGCCCTTGTCTTTCAGTGATTCCCATACGATACGGTTTGACGGAAACTCTTCATCACTAATAATTACCGTATCGCCCTCTTGCCAAGCAAGGCCGTATGCGATCATTGATAACCCTTCGGAGGTATTTTTTACCAGGGCAATGTCTTGCCAGTCGGGCGCATTCAGGAGTGCTTGGAACTGCTTGCGGAGGGTTTTTTCTACCAACATCCACTGGGGGTAGTGCGTCGCTCCCCATTGTACATTTTCATGGCTGAATTTTTGCACCGCTTGTTCGCAGCGTTTTGGCCAAGGGGAGACGGCGGCATGATTGAGGTAACACACACTAGGATGAAGCGGGAATTCGTCAGAAAATGTCATAGATTCTCGTATCAAATGGGTGGATAGGCGGGGCACCAATAGGCACGAGCCAAAAACTGGCAACAATATTGTATGGGTTTTAATAGCACGGCTTGTTTTTAACTTTAACAGATTAATTATCTCGAGGGCTTATGAAAATCATTTTCATTTTTATTCTTTGTTTGCAGATTGGTGCATGCGCTGTGTACCCGCAAAGTAATAATCTTCTTGGCTACCTCAGGCTGACCGATTATCATTTTCTAGATAGACAAAGAAATTTTACAATTCCACCTATATCAAGGATTTACATTCCAGCGGCATGGCCAGGAATAAATGATAACGAGGCAAGTAAACAACAGTATCACGAACTCCTAGATCAGACGGCTGCATCGTTTAGAGCAGGTTTTCAATGGGTAAAGGTGGGTGCGCGACAGGAAAACATCAAACAATCGTTGAAAACTGCACGGCGGCTCTCTGCAGACTATCTGTTATTAATTACGCCGAGTGACTGGCATGAAGGCAGAGACTTGCCGCTTTTTGACGAAGAAAAAGGCCAAATGGGAATAGACCGCGTTCGTCTTGCCGTTCAGCTCGTTGAGGTTTCCAGTGGCGGGCTGATAGATCAAATCGAAATACAGGGGAGAAGCGGCTACCTTTCCTTTATCGGGGATGCACCTTCTCACCTTGCCAAAGTGCCTCTAAATAAACTGGCGAGAAACCTTCGAGCTGGCCAGCGTCCTATTAGAGATGGCAGCTATTAAAACTGCAGTTGTTAACGGTGAATGGAATTTCCTTGGGCATAATGTTAGCTTAGCGCCACGCTAAAAGTGGTTTAAAGCTTTATCACTGCTTTGTACATTTTACCTGTTTGATATAATGGTGAAGGCTATGCCTGAGAAGTCTAAAAACTCATCGTCGCAATTTCTTGATTCTGCGGAGAATGTCATAAAACAAAGTGAAGGGTTGCCTCCCGTTAAAAGCTGGAACCCGCCTCTTTCTGGTGATCTGGATATGCGTATTACTAGGGATGGGGCGTGGCATTACGAAGGCTCCGCTATCGGCCGGCCGGCAATAGTACGGCTTTTTTCAAGAATATTACGTTTGGATGATGATGCTTGCTTCTATTTAGTGACACCTGTTGAAAAGTGGCGAATTCAAGTGGAACTAGCGCCCTTTGTTGCAGAAAGTGTCGAAGTAGAGGGTCGAGGTGCCGAGCAGGTTCTACGATTTGTGACCAATGTGGGCGAAATAGTAACGGCTGATCGAGCGTGCGCAATACGTGTGGAGGTAAACCCTGATAGCGGAGAACCGACCCCCTTTATTCATGTCAGAGACGGTCTTGATGCATTATTGAGCCGAAATGTTTTTTATCAATTGGCTGAAATGGCTGTAGAAAAAAAACAAGGTGATCGACCTGTATATGGGGTAGTAAGTGCCGGAGAATTTTTTGCTTTGGTTTAGTTTGTTAAGGGAGTTGTGATGCGCTCTATTGGTTTACGCAAGACATAGTTGTTACACGTCATTTCTTACCAGCCGCAGCTCTTACCAGCCGCAGCTCTTACCAGCCGTAGTCCTCACCAATGTAGTCATACAGTTTGGCGTTAAGGGGGGCAAAGAATCTATGGAGGGAGTCTCTGGTTTCTTCGCTCATTGTTCCCTTTGGGCCGGCGTTCCCTATCGGAATACCCTGTGGCTCATACTCGGGTAACTCGAAATACTGGTAGACAGTTTTCGCCACCTCTGAGGGGTTTTTAAAAAAATCCTCGGCTTTGATCAGTAAGACATTTTGTTTGCCGAAATGTTGATGCAGGCTTTGGATAAAAGGAAGGTAAATGCTGTGTTGCAGGTAGCCTCCGCACCCTGCGCCTGCGAGGGTAATGCCGGTAGTGGCCTTTTGCTCGCTGGCTTCGATTTCCAGCTTTATGAGCGCATCGAAGTCAGGAAAATTTTTCCACAACTTATCTTTCTTTAGCTTCTTCATAAACACCTGATCCCAGCGCCAATGGGAGAAAGCGCGATCTATTGGGTTTCGCATAATCAATAGCACTTTGCCCTTGGCATTTACGTTTCTTGCCAGCAGTGGGAATAAAAGGGATGGCGCAACCGGCGAGCAGTAAGCGGTTTTTGCCGTGCCGTATTTTTGTTTAATCATACGACTTTCTTTTTCGGTGGGGAACTGAGCCTCGAGTAACCTTGAAATAGGCGCGTCCCGCATCCCGATTTCCTTCGCTAGGGGTAAGACAATACAAGGGTGCTGCATGATGTAATCGGCAAGCATGGTTGTGCCAGAGCGTACCGCGCCAACGCTAAAAAAATCGGGTTTTACTCGATTTTTGTTATTGAACGAGCGGATAGCAGTACGCCACAAGGGTGCTTGCATAAAATAATAAGGTTGAAACTGGCGTTGGATGTGCAGAAGGGCTTTCTTCCCGCCACTGGCATCCATGTAGGCCGTATCCAATTGCGCTGCATGTTTAATAACAGCGATTTTTTTCTGATCGGGAGTTAATATTTCCGATGGAAATGGTTTCATGATAGAGGTTTCTTGTGTGCGTAAGCAGGTAAAGGTAGCTATATGTTGGTACTGCATCAGTGGCGTTAGTGTTTAAAAATCACCTCAAGGCGTATTGAAATCGAGGCAATAGATTCGTAGTCGAGTTCACGAGGATAGTTTAGCTCAGGAATGATATTAATATAGAGCCAGTCCTGATAAGCCAACTGGCGATAATGTGCAGAAATAAAATAAGCATTGATGACATGGTGGGATAAGCTTTCACCTAATATGCCGATTTTATAGTCGATACCCCTGTTATATTTCAAATGCTGGAAAATGCTGAACGTTTGCGCTGTTTCAAGCGTGTCACGCTCTTGGGTCCATGCGACATTTGTTTTAGCTTTGAAAAAAAGTGCGTTATCGAGGCTTCTTTCGAATGAAAGGCGGCTAATAGCCTTGTAACCGTCTGAATGAAAATAAGATAAACGAAAATTATAAGGGACGTTCCACTCCTGGGCTGCAGACCATCTTCGCTTGGCAGTAAATCTAACAAAAGGGTCTAAGGGGGCTCCACCTTTTATCCCGAGACGGGAGCTGGTCTTCCAGTACCTCCCTCGCTGTTGAACTCGCTGAATAGCAGCAGAGACAGAGTCTCTTCCTGATTCTTGAGTTCCGATAAAGCTCGGACGGTTCTTTTCATCCAGATTTTCGTCTTCTTCAGTGTTGTTTTCGATAATGAGTTTGTAGCGCTCTTTAGTGGCGGGTAAATGAAGGCGGAATTTTATATCACTTTCGTCCTCATATGAGCCGCTTTCTATCCAGCGGCCTCCTATGCGTAACCTGACGTAACTTTTGTTCATTTCATTAAGACTTTCTTCGCCGGCGAAAAAGCCATCGAGACCCCTTGCGAACCGATCGACTTGTTGACTC